>DATHSU010000235.1:0-1570 GCA_035463895.1 Ignavibacteriaceae bacterium
TTAGAATAGTTACATTATAGTATATAAGCTATAAACTAATTAACGGGAGTTCTGTTATGAAAAAATCTATTATAATTGTTCTTTTGTTTATTGGTCTCATTTTAGTTTCTTGTGATGAAAAAAGTCCCACAGAAGTACCTCTGGATCAAGTGATAAGAGAAATACGCACTATCAATATTCAAGATAATACAAATGCACTTTTATCTAGGGAAGTTGGATACGTAAACAATTTAGGATTTACAGATAATTCAACTGTTTTTTTCACCACTGTATATTCTTACGGTAAACCAGCATCTGGTTATACTTTTGCTGAGAACATAATAAGACAACCGATCGATTCGCCGACAAAATCAATAATCTTTAATGCTCCATCATATATAAATTCTCTAATAAACCGAAATGCTCTTCACTTTACCTTTGCGTCAGGCGGGGATATTTATAAAGTAACTACTGATGGTTCCAGCTCATTCAACTTAACTAATTCCACAGAATATGAAAGCGCCGGTGTGTTAAATGAGTATTCAAACGAATTGTTTGTTGGAACAAAATTTTCTGAAAACAATCAATTATATAAGATAAATCTTACTACTAATGAAAAATTTTATTTAATTGAAAATAGTATAAACAATATTTATCCATTGTTTCTATGTCAAGATAATACAAGACTTATTTACCTGGAAAGCAATAATGTGGTTTCACCAGCCCGGGGTTACTTAAAAACCTTAGAAATTAATAATCCGCAAAACCAACACACTTTAGTGGAAGTTTCCACAACTTCGATGCTTGATATTTCCAAATCAAACAATGATATATTGGTCTTTCCTTCAGATGGTAAGATATTTATGGTTGATATACCAAATAATGAAATAAAAGTGATTGCTTTAGGTAATAGTGCAGACATTTCTACAGATGGTCTAAGAATTATTTATTCAGATGGTCGGAATAATTTGTGGTTATATTCGATTGTTGACGAAAATATTCAACAACTATATTATGAAGAAGTAAACAATATATACTTTCCCCGCTTTTCCCCAGACGGACAGAAAGCTGTTTTTATAACTTCTGCAGCACCTCTTTATTAAAAAAAACTTATAATCATCGGATTCTTAACAAGAATCCGATGAACTTAACCAACCTGATTTTATCAAAACCATTCTTGTTTTTAATTATGGTGTTGGGGAAATGGCTCTTCAGTCGTTTTCTTCAGGATAATCAAAGAGATATCATCAGCAAAAGGACTATTTCCAATGAATTGTTCAATTTGTGAGATAATAGAATTGCCCATATCTGAAGGATTCTGGTTTGCATAATGTTTAATCAGCTGGTAGAATCTTTCCATTCCGAAAAACTCACCGTTGTCATTTCTTGCTTCAAATATGCCATCTGAATAGACAATAAAGATTTCCTCACTCTCTAACTCAATTGTTTGCTGGACAAAGCTTATATCCGGTATTATTCCAAGGGCGGCAGTACCTTTTTCTAATTCCTTGATGTTTTTATCTTTTACAATCAGCGGCGGAAAATGCCCTGCGTTTATAAACTCAATTTTGTCCGAGTTTGAATTAATTTC
>DATHSU010000236.1:0-16781 GCA_035463895.1 Ignavibacteriaceae bacterium
ATGTGGAACTGGAAGTTTAAATATGAAAACGGAAGGGAAACGGATTCTTTATATGTTCCGGTGAATACCCCGGTAGTTTTAAATCTTCGATCAAGCGATGTTAATCATGCTTTTTATATTCCTGCATTTAGAATTAAGAAGGATGTTTATCCGGGTCAGGATAGAAAAATATGGTTTGAAGCTACAAATGAGGGTGCTTTTGATATCGCCTGCGCAGAATACTGCGGATTGCAGCATTCCTATATGTATTCTAAAATATTTGTGTTATCTGAAAATGATTTCAACAAATGGATGAATCAAGAAGAACAAATTCAAACAGACTCTCAAGATGATGTTGAAGAATTAAAAACCCCGGATGAGATTCCGGTTGCAGGAAGTTGATGTATTTAGAAAAGTTAAAAATATTTCTTGAACTTAGTAAAATTAAGATTACACTATTTGTAACAATTACTGCATCGTTTGGATTTATTGCCTATAGAGGCAGTATTACAGCAGGAATCATTTTGCCTACTTTAGGCACCTTACTGTTAGCCTGCGGATCTGCTGCTTATAATCATTATCAGGAACGGTTTACTGATGCATTGATGGAAAGAACTAAAAGCCGTCCAATTCCATCAGGCAAAATCTCTGCTTCAACAGCTTATTACTTTGCAGCCGCTTTAGTTTTGATTGGTTCAATGATCCTGCTAATCGGAGCTAATTTAACAGCAATGATTTTGGGATTACTGAATCTTTTTTGGTATAATTTTATTTATACTCCGCTAAAAAGAAAGTCTGCGTTAGCTATTATTCCTGGCTCTTTAGTCGGGGCGATACCGCCTGCGATAGGCTGGGTTGCAGCCGGAGGAAGTCTACTTGCACCTCAAATCATAATACTTTCATTTTTCTTTTTTATCTGGCAGATACCGCACTTCTGGCTTCTTCTTTTAGTTCTTGATAAAGATTATCAGAAAGCAGGATTGCCTACCCTAACAAGGATTTTTTCTCATCGGCAACTAACACGAATAACATTTGTTTGGATTGTTGCGACTATTGTTACTGGTTTGCTTATTCCTCTTTTTGGCATAATTCATTTAAACTGGATAATTTATTCCATGTTTTTAGCTGGAGTTTATCTTACCTGGAAAGCAGCCAGATTATTAAGATTTGAAAGCGAACGGACAAATTACAGATTTGCATTTAACAGCATTAACATTTTTGCGTTATTTGTGGTTGCAGCTGTTTCTATTGATAAATTGATTTTTTAACAAATTTGTATAAGTGAGCATTAAATGGAATTTTTAGATGATCTTGTATTACCTCAGTCTGCTGAGCATATTGAACTGCTTCATTATATGCTGTCTTTAGTGCTAATTCTATTCATACCATTTATTAGTATAGTTTTTGGCGGATTGATACTTTCTCTTTATCATAAAAGAAAAGGATTGAAAAATTCTGACAGTTACGCATTAAAATATGCAAAAGATGTAATCCAGTTTGTAACTGTTAATAATGGTGTTGGTGTTATACTTGGAATCGTGCCTCTCTTAACCGCTATTCTAATATTTGCTCAACTGCTGCACACCGCACAGGTATCAACAGTAAGTTATCTTGCATTATCATTCCTCTTTGTTACTGTTGGGCTTATTATGACTTACGTTTACAGGCATTCATTTGTAATAAGTCAAATTTTTTCATCAGTGGATAAAAATAACATAAGTGATCAAAATGCTATCACTGAAGTTGAAAAACTAAAATTCTCAACTCAAACTTTAGCTGTTCAAAATGGTAAATGGGCGGTATTATTTTTATTTATCGGTATCTGGCTCTTTATCGGTGCAATTACAACCGCAGCCAATTTTAGCATATTTGATGTAAGCGGAGTTTTACAGCTTCTGTTTTCTTATAAAGTTATTATAAATCTTTTAATCTTTATATCCTTTGCCTTTGTGCTAACAGGTTCCGCAGTATTATTCGGGTATTTATACTGGAAAGAAAATTTGCAGATTACTGAGGAATACAGAAATTTTCTCAGAACTGCATCAGCTAAAACAGCACTTTACTTTGCTGTACCATTGCCTTTTTTAATTGCATTAAATTTATTTTCAATTCCTGAATCCTTTCTTTCCGGAACAGTTTTCTTTTATGGAATAACAGCCCTGCTTCTGATATTCCTTGGCTGGCACTTCATTTATATGATCTTGCAGTATAAAAAATATAATTATAGCGCTCTTCTATTCTTTACTATAATTTTTGCTGTAATGGCATTAATTATAAAAGACCAGGTCGCAATTACTAATGCAACCGCCACACACTCAATTGTATTGAGTACACAGTTTGATGAGATGTTAAGTGAACTAAGGGGTGCGGGTGGAATTGCTGAAATAAGCGGTAAAGAATTATATGAAGTTCGCTGTGCATCCTGCCATCAATTTGAACAAAAATTAGTCGGACCTCCGCATAAAGACGTTCTGCCAAAATACATCGGAAAAGAATCGCAGCTTGTTGCCTTTATTCGAAACCCGGTAAAAATTGATCCTGCATATCCACCAATGCCGAATCCTGGTTTAAAACCGCAGGAAGCTGAAGCGGTAGCTAAGTATTTGATGGAAACTTATAAGGACAGGTTGAATTAATCACCTAAGTTTTAAGCCATCCATCAAATAAACGAGCGGATATTTTTATTTTAAATTATCTCTCATATAAAATATTTATTTTTTTTATTTGTTCACAATCATAGGATAATAATTAAATTCGGGTAATAGCTCATCTGTTATCAATGGATAATTATTGATTTGATACTTAACTTTAGTAAGAAATGTTTATAAGCATTATTTGAAAGGATAAAACGATGAAAAATTTATTTACAATTATCATTTTTATTTTATCGACAAGTTTTCTTCTTAATGCGCAGCAGGACACAAGAGTTGAATGGTTGAGAAATTTTGCTGAAGAGCAAACAAATATTTGGCAAGTTCAACGTGCTGAAGCTGAATCAATAGCCACATTTATGAGAATTCCGGTTTGGTATGAATACCCGGACGGATCAATAATTGAACTCCAGAAATTTGAATATGGTTTACCGGTTTATGATGCTACAGATAATATAGTTGCTGCCAGAACTGTCAGCTCCAATCTTGTTTGGCAATCTGGTTTAATGGGATTTGATTTATCGGGAGCGGGACAAATACTCGGATTATGGGAAGCAGGAGGATATCCATTGAACAATCATCAGGAACTTACCGGAAGAACGGTTCAAATGGATGCTGGCTCATCAGTATCGCAGCATGCTACACATGTTGCAGGAACTATGATTGCTAGTGGCGTAAATAACACTGCTATCGGAATGTCGAATGGCGGAACAATTAACTATTACAATTCAAGTAATGATCTATCTGAAGTTGCCACAGCCGCAGCTAACGGACTGAAGGTTACAAATCACTCTTATGGTTCAATTCGCGGTTGGAGATTTGATTATTTTAATGATGGAAGATGGGCCTGGTTCGGTGATCCTGCAATAAGTGAAGTTGAAGATTGGCAGTTTGGGTTTTACAGCGGAAGTTCTGCTGCGTGGGATAATATGTTATATAACGCGCCTAATATTTTAGTGGTTAAAAGTGCAGGCAATGACAGGAATGATACCGGTCCAGCTCCCGGTGGAGAGCACTGGGCACTGATCGGTGGATCTTGGCAGTTATCAAATACTGTTAGAAATAAAGACGGTGGTGTTGATGGATTTGATTGTATAAATGACCCACGTGGAATTGCAAAAAACACTCTTACCATTGGTGCTGTTGAAGATATATCAAGTGGCTACTCACAACCTCCGGATGTTGTTATGAGTGCCTTTAGTAATTGGGGGCCATTAGATGACGGCAGGATAAAGCCCGATGTCGTAGCCAATGGAGTAAGCCTGTTTTCTTCGAGCAACCAATCTCCGACGTCTTATGCTTCATTAAGCGGAACATCTATGTCATCGCCAAATGCAAGTGGTTCAGTTGGATTAATTCTTGAATATCAGCAGTCTATGAATCCCGGAGTTGCGTTAAAGTCTTCAACTATAAAGTCTTTGATCATACACACAACTGATGAAGCCGGGGCAGCCCCCGGTCCGGATTATTCTTTCGGCTGGGGTTTAATGAATACCTTTAATGCAGTTCGTTTGATGAGATTAAATAATGATCTTGGCAGTGCTGAATTAATTAAAGAACTTAGTTTAAATAATGGAGCACAATATAATTACCAGGTTCAGTCAAATGGCACTGAACCATTAAGAGCAACTATTGTATGGACTGATGCAGCAGGAACACCCACGACGCCATCATTAAATCCTCCTAATATAATGCTGGTAAACGATCTCGACCTCCGCATTATTGGGCCGGGCGGAACATATTTCCCCTGGATTTTAGATAAGAATAATCCCTCAAATCCGGCAACGAATGGTGATAATATTCATGATAATGTTGAACAGGTGTTTATTGAAAATCCTGCTGCCGGTTCATATACAGTGCAGGTATCCCATAAAGGAAATCTATCTGGTACATTACAGGCTTTTTCGCTTGTCTTGTCAGGAATTGGCATGACTTCACCCGACCAGGTAAATTTATTATTTCCATCCAATGGTTCCGCAAATGTTGTTATTAATCCAGTTTTTGAATGGGCTCACACATCAAGAAGTTACGATTATCAAGTACAGGTAGCCGAAGATCTACAGTTTAATACAATTGTTCTTGATAGCATTGTTAGGGGAATATATTTTCAGTCTCCGGTATTATCCGGTTTAACTACTTTTTATTGGCGTGTTAGAGGAATTAATAGCGGTGGAGAAGGTGACTGGTCAAACATTTGGAGTTTTAATACAACATTAGCTCCACCTTCCGCTCCACTTCAGGTAATACCAGAGGACGATGCGGTTAATGTATCCTTAGATGCTCAATTTGTATGGAACTCAACTGAATTAACAGATTCATATCAATTACAGGTTGCAATTAATTCAACTTTCACTGCTCTTGTCTACAATGACTCAACACTAACGGATACAACTCACATTGTAACTGATTTAGTGGATGGTCGAAGACATTATTGGAGAGTCACTGCAAAAAACACTGCTGGTTATAGTCCATTTTCGAATTCAAGAAGATTTGTAACACTATTAGCAGCACCGACTGGTCTGACAACTGTTTCTGATACTCTGGGTAATGTTACTTTAAATTGGGTTGATAATTCGCAAACAGAAACTAAGTATTTTATCATGAGAAAAACCGGAACGCAAGCATTTGAAGTAATTGATTCTCTTGGTGCTAATTCTGTATCATATAATGATAATAATGTTATGATAGGTTCAGAATATACCTATAGAGTTTATTGTACAAATAACTTTGCTGTATCAGATTTCAGTAATGAATCGACAGTAACTGTGGTAAATATTGATGATGACCAGCAATTAATTCCAAATAATTTCGAATTATATTCAAATTTTCCTAATCCATTTAATCCGGGTACAAACATTAAGTTTGCAATTCCATCTGAAAGCTATGTTAAACTTACAATTTATAATGCCTTAGGTGAGGTTGTAACTGAAATAATTAATGGTTATCTAAACGCCGGTTTTCATGAAGTTTATTTTGATTCAAAAAATTTATCATCAGGAGTTTATTTCTATTCTCTTGATGCTAGTACATTTACAGAAAGTAAGTCGTTTCATTCTGTAAGAAAAATGTTATTAATCAAGTAACTATAAAAAGTAATCTGCTAAAGTAAATTATTGAACAACACAAATATTTAACTTGAACAATTACTTTGAAGAAGTTTAATTTCACAAAAGCTTAGTCAAAAAATAATTAAATTGATTATGTTAAAAAGTTAAGAATTTTTATATTAAAAAATAATTTCTCAAAAAAAATCCAAGAGGCTTCAATGTTTAGAATCAGCTATGGTTTGGTAATAACTTTTATAATAGTTTTTATTACAAACTCCTTTGCACAGGTTTCGTATCTATCACGCGTTGATACTGTTCAATCGGGTGGTACTTATGTGCTATCTCAATTAGGTGATGCTCCTATTGTAAATGATCCGCCAAGAATTATGGGTGAGCAAATTCCACAATTTATACTTCCTTCTGAACCAAGTTACCCGAATATAGGCGATCAGCCAATTGTTGAAACTGTATTCATTGATGCACCAACCGAAAACGATAATCCTAACGCTGTTGGTGATAACGCAATATTATTAAACAAGTTAACTCTGTTCCATAGTAATAATATCATTCCTCCGGATCCAACAATTGCAGTTGGCCCAGACCACGTAGTAGCTCTTACTAATCATTCCAATGGCATTTTTATCTATGATAAAGAGGGAAATTTATTGAGGAATGTAAGCTCAAATCAGTTTTGGTCCGGTATATGGCCCAGTCAGGAAGGAGATCCGCAAGTTATCTACGATCATTATGCTGGCAGATGGGTAATTGTATTTATGCAGATTGATGATGGCGCACAGGTTGCTGGAGATTTATTAGCCTACTCCGATGACGAAAGTCCTTTTGGTACTTGGTATGTTTACCGACTACCTTCACAGTTATGGGGAGATTTTCCTCAAGTTGGTTTCGATCATCAGGCTATTTATATAGCTGCTAATGCATTCAGCTTTAGTGGATTTGGTCAGTATGGTCAGGTAAAGATTATTTCAAAAGCAGAATTATATGCAAGTAATGGTGGACCTGTTTCTTACAGAACTTTGTATAATATTTCGCTGCCAGGATCACCTCAGTTACCATTTAATATTCGTCCATCTTTCCAATATTCAATATCTAATGATCATTATATGTTATGGGCAAACAGAACTGGTGCTGGGTTTTATGGTTTTTACAAAATTAGTAATCCTTTAACTGCTCCGGTGCTGACAGGAGTTCAATTACCCACTACCTACTATTATAACACTCCTACTGCTAATCAGTTAGGAGGAGGAACTCCTCGTATTGAATCTGGTGGTAGTGCTATAAGAACTGCACCCATTTTTAGAGACGGATATTTATACGCAACCCATTCCGCTGGAAACAGCAGTCAGACTGCTGCAAATATTCGTTATGTTAAGATTGATGTCAGCACCAATCAAATTGTGGAAAGTGTGGAATATGGTTCAAATAATTTTTATCATATTTATCCTGCATTAAGTGTTGATAAAGAACATAATATCGTTATAACATCTTCCAGATCATCAGATAACCATTATATGGGTTCATATTTTTATGCTAAAAGAGCTAGTGATCCTCCCGGATTAAGTAATGCTTACGAATTACAGGCAGGTTTAGGAAATTATATTGTCACCTTTGGAGGAACAAGAAACCGCTGGGGTGACTACATGGGTATTTTTATCGATCCGTCCACAGAATTTAATTTCTGGATGATAAGTCAGTATGCTTCTAGTACAAATCAATATTCTATGGCTGTTGCCGAAGTAAGATTACAACCCTACCAGGGAATTTATCCTTATATAAGTACTCTTGATTATGATTTTGGAAGTATTGAATTGGGTGATACCAGTGCAACGGTTAAGGTCTACCTGGCAAATTATGGTGAAGATGATCTTGTGATTTCGAATATTCCACAGTCAATAGGCGATTTTTACAGAATATCAAACTTAACTTTTCCGCTAACATTAGAAACATTTGATAGTCTAGAGATTGAATTAGTTTTTATCCCAACTTCAATTGGAATTCAAAGTGAGATCCTCGCAATAAACAATAACTCAACTTCTTTTACTGGTATAAATTTAAGTGCAATCGGTTATATAGCCCAACCAGCACTTTCAAGAGTTCTTTACGGCGTTACTGGTTCGCAAAATGGAGGAAACTTAAGTACCTTTGATCTCATTACCGGAGCAGGTGTTAATGTTGGTCCATCAGGTTTTGATGATCTTTTTGATATTGAGATAAGTAATAACAGTAACAGAATTCTGGCAATAAGAACTATGCCGATAGCATCAGAAGTCTACAGAATTAACGCCGATGATGGTGAGGCTTTTCTAACTTCAATGATAAATATTTCCGAATTGTATTCACTTGCTTATGATACTTCAGGTGTACTCTACGCAACTTCAAGGGTTGGCGGACTTTTTACAATAGATACAACAGATTGGTCGTCAACACAGATTACAACATTACCTTATGAAAGGGTTGCAATAGCTTTTAATCCGTTGACCAATGAGCTTTGGGGAAGTGTAAGAAACTTTATTGGTACTCCTCGAGACAGAATTGTTAAATTTAATCCTTCCACAGGAGACACTTTATTTGTCGGCAGGACCGGTTTCAATGCTAATACTACTGATATTGCTTTTGATGAAGATGGCATTTTATATGGCGTAAAGGGCAGTGGAAACGTAATTAGTGATTTATTTACGATTGATCAGACAACCGGCACCGGAACTCTAATCGGAGCAACAGGAATAAAAGATATCCGGGCAATTGGTTATTCTATTGCTGAACCAACTTCTGTTGATAATAATATTGAATTAATACCTGTTGATTTTACTCTGGAACAAAATTATCCTAATCCTTTCAATCCAAGTACAACAATTAATTTTACAGTACCAAATACCGCTGCGGTTACACTTACTGTTTACAATATTCTTGGTGAAACTGTTAATGTTTTGATAAACAAGGAAATGCAGACAGGCAACTATAATGTAATCTGGAATGCAGATGATTTTGGCGGCAGGAAAGTGAGCAGCGGAGTTTATTTCTATGAACTTAAAGCTTCTTCTGCTGATGGAAAAGATTTCAACCAGATCAGGAAAATGGTTCTACTTAAATAATTTTAGCTTCATAACTTAAATTAAGCCCCGGATTTTCGGGGCTTTTTTATTTTGTGGGTTTATTATTCCCTAAATCTTAATTAAATTTGAAAAGTATTTGTTCAACTAAATTATTACTACTATGAAAAAATATTTATTACTTTCTGTTATCGCTTCTTTTATTCTGTCATCGGGTTTATTCGCACAATCAATGCCGCCAAAAATTGAAATGAGAGCTGCGTGGATTGCGACAGTTGTAAATTTAGATTGGCCGAACTCACCATCTAATTCTACAGAACAGCAAAAACAACAATTAATTGATTTACTCGATCATCTTAAATCAACTAATGTTAATACCATTATTTTTCAAATAAGAACAGAATGTGATGCGCTTTATAGTTCAGCTCATGAACCATGGTCATACTGGTTAACTGGCAGTCAGGGTACGCCTCCCATGCCTTATTATGATCCGCTGGAATTTGCGGTAGAAGAAGCTCATAAGAGAGGAATGGAAATTCATGCCTGGTTTAACCCATACCGAGCTGACAGACAAGTAACCAACTCTTATCCTAAATCAGCAAGTCACATTACTAACACCCATCCTGACTGGATATTTCAGACTGGTACTGCAAAGTATTTAAATCCGGGGATTAGGGAAGTTCGTCAATTAATTAAAAAGGTTGTTGGTGATGTTGTCAGTCGTTACGATGTAGATGGTGTGCATATGGATGATTACTTTTATCCTTATCCACCAAACAATATGACTGCTAATGCAACAAATAATGCACTGGATGATTCAGCATTTGCAGCCGATCCCAGGGGATTTACAAATAAAAATGATTGGAGACGGGATAATATTAATCTCATGGTTCAGGAAGTTTATGATACTATTCAAGCTGTTAAACCATATATTAAATTTGGTATCAGTCCCTTTGGTATATGGAAAAATGGAGTGCCTACTGGAATAATTGGTATGGATGCGTACAACGTTATTTATGCTGATGCGATGGCATGGCTTAAAGATCAATCAGTTGATTATTTAACTCCTCAATTATACTGGCCGTTCGGTGGTGGACAGGATTATGCTAAACTTCAGCCTTGGTGGGCAGATTCAGTTGATTTTTATGGTCTTCATTACTATCCAGGTCACGCATTTTACAGAGTTCCAAATTGGACTAACCCTAGTGAATTGCCTAATCAAATAAGATTAGATAGGTCTAATCCTAAAGTAGACGGTGGCGTTTTCTTCCGGGCTAAAAACTTTCCTGAAAATCCCAAAGGTGTTACTGATACTTTGAAGAATGATCTCTATCGATATTTATCCATACTTCCACCGATGGCTTGGAAAGACATAGTTCCGCCAAATCCACCACAGAATGTAAGATTTGAAAGATTACCAAATGGGCAGGCAGGTGTTGCGTGGGATTTACCCCAAATTGCAAGTGACGGTGATTCTGCATCGCGTTATGTTGTTTACAGATTTAATACATCCAACATTCAACCATCTGATTTGTCGGATCCCTCAAAAATTTTGAATGTTGAAGGACTAAGATTCAGTATACCGGGTGAACCGCCAAATCCTCAAGGACCATATTACTTTGTTGTAACTTCACTTGATAGAAACTACAATGAAAGTTCTATGAGTAGTATACTAACAGTTAATCCGCCACCTGTTCCTGTGCTTGCTGCTCCTGCAAACGGTTCAGTAAACCTGGGTGAGGAAATAACTCTTAGTTGGTTCTATCCTGATCTTGCATCATCATACAGATTACAAATATCAACAGACCCTGCATTCACCACTGGTATTGTGTTCGATCAAAGCGGGTTAATCGATACATTTAAAGTTATAACTGGACTTGATGGGCAAATTTTATACTACTGGAGAGTAAATGCCATTAATGCCGGAGGTGCTAGTGACTTTTCTAACGGATTCAGTTTTACAACTGGTTATCCTTCAACAATTAGTCTGATATTCCCGGAAAATAATACTGGAAATTTACCAATTGATTCATTATTGATCTGGAATACTGACCAATCAGCAGATACATATGAATTAATGCTAGCGAGAGCTGCGGATTTTGCTCCCAATACGATCGTTATTGATACAACAGGACTTACAGATACAACATTGGCATACACTAATCTATTGTATAATACTTTCTATTTCTGGAAAGTTAGAGCAATAAATCAGTACGGAACTGGTAATTGGTCACAAACTTTCAGATTTAAGACTTTACTTGATCCATCATCTGTTGATGAAATTACTTCTATTGCCGATGATTATTTATTGGAACAGAATTATCCAAATCCGTTCAATCCGTCAACACTGATCAGATTTAATCTATCAGAGGCAGGATTTGTCAATCTAACTGTATATAATATATTAGGTGAAGAGGTAGCAAAACTGATTGATAATAAATTCTTTAACAGCGGCTCTTATCAAGTTGATTTCGATGCGTCACAATTACCGAGCGGAATTTACTTGTATAAAATTAATGTTAATGACTTTTCTGCTTCACGCAAGATGATTTTTATAAAATAATGAAGTTAAAGCCCGGTTATGCCGGGCTTTTTATTGCCTACCAAAAAAAAAAATTATATATGAAAATTAAAATTTTATACCTGTTATTTTTCTTTCCTTTGTTTATCAGTTGTACTGCTGTTAAAGAATTATCATTGGAGGAAAGTTTCTTTTTAAAGAAGAATCAATTTTTAGAAAATCTTAAAGCATTTGGAGAAACCTACAACTTACCGCGAAGTGCTAAGCTTGAATCACTTGATATAGATTACCTAAATAAAAAGATCGTAATAAGCTTTGGCAGGGAGTTTTCTTTTATTCCTTTAAGAGAAGACAATGTGAGTTCCATTTATGCTGCAATTAAAGATCACTTCGGCAAGGATTTTTCTAAATATGAGTATCAGATTTTTTCAATTAACAATAATGTCAGCTATAAAATCGAAGAATTGATTCCTAATTATTATAGAAACAAAATCTTTAAAGATAAATCAAGACTTTCCCGATCAGATTATAAAAACCGGATACCAGTTGTAAAGAATCTTGAGAAAAACTATTCTGTTGAAAATGGTCTTGATAAAATGAATATTTTACTCTGGCACAGTCATGGCTGGTATTACAACAACAAAGAAAAAAGATGGATGTGGCAGAGAGCAAGATTATTTCAGACGATTGAGGATTTGTTGCCTGCTTCTTTTACAATACCATATTTAGTACCGATGCTGGAAAATGCCGGTGCAAATGTTTTTATTCCCCGCGAAAGAGATCTTCAGTTAAATGAAGTTATTGTTGATAATGATTTTGATCCGGCAGGTTCATACGTTGAAAATGTAGCAGATAATAATTACTGGAGGACTTCCGATAGTCCGGGATTCGGGATGAACCAAAAAAGACTTAAAGGTAATGAGAATCCGTTCAAGATGGGAACTACTAAATACACATATTCATCCCTTGAGGAAACAGCAACGGCACAATGGCTGCCATACATACCTGAAACTGGTGAGTATGCAGTTTATGTTTCTTATTCGGCTTCATCAGCTAATGTTAAAGACGCATTGTATGAAGTATATCATTCAGGCGGCATAACCAAATTTAAAGTGAATCAAACGATAGGCGGCAACACATGGATTTACCTTGGCACTTTCAAATTTCAAAAAGGAAAATTCAATGATCAGGGTGTTATATTATCGAACCGAAGCTCTGAAACACACAAACTTGTCTCCGCTGATGCCGTAAGATTTGGCGGCGGTATGGGAATAGTTGAACGTGAAGGACAGCTAAGCGGACGACCAAAATATATGGAAGGCGCCCGATACTGGCTTCAGTTTGCTGGTATGCCAGATACACTTGTTTACAGCCTTAATAATGATTCAGACGACTATAAAGATGATTATCAGTCGCGTGCCGAATATGGTAATTATCTTTATGGTGATCCTTTTGGTCCAAATACTAAGCGTGATGAAAAAGGACTTGGAATTCCGATTGATGTTTCACTTTCCTGGCACACAGATGCAGGCATTACAAGAAATGATACCGTGATAGGTACATTAATGATATATAGTATTCCGGGAATGGATTCTCTTCATATTTTTCCTGATGGTGTTTCAAGACTTGCTAACCGGGATCTTTCGGATATTGTTCAAACGCAGATTGTAGAGGATTTTAGAGTTAAGTATGATTCGTTATGGACCAGAAGACATCTGATGAATTCATTATACAGCGAAGCAGCCAGACCAAATTTTCCTTCAATGCTACTTGAACTTTTATCACACCAGAACTTTTTTGATATGAAGTTTGCTCACGATCCGCGTTTCAAGTTTGATGCTTCACGTGCTATATACAAAGGTATTTTAAGATTTTTATCCGCTCAATACGGCTTTGAATACGCAGTTCAACCCTTACCAGTTGTAAATTTTTCGGCTGAACTAAAAAAAGATGGTACAGTTCATCTCAGATGGAAAGCAAAAGCGGATGAACTTGAACCAACAGCTTATCCTGATAAGTATGTTGTTTACACCAGAGTTGGTGAAGGCGGATTTGATAATGGAACTCTTGTAAATTCAGAAGAATTTACTTTAGACAATATTGAGAAAGGGCTTATTTACAGTTTTAAAGTTTCTGCTGTTAATTCAGGGGGCGAAAGCTTAAAATCAGAAATTCTATCAGTTTGCTGGTTGGGTGAAAAATCAAAAAATGCTTTAATCGTTAATTCTTTTGAAAGAGTTGCTCCTCCGGCAAGTTTTGAATCTGATTTTTTTTCCGGATTTACAGATTTTATTGATGAAGGAGTTCCAGATAAATACAATATTGATTACACCGGTACTCAGTTTAACTTTGATCCCCATTCTAAATGGGAAACAGATGATAGACCCGGTCACGGGGCAAGTCATGCAAATTATGAAACTGATATTATTGCAGGAAACACATTTGACTTCCCGTTTAAACACGGAAAAGCAGTAGTTGAAAATGGTTTATCATTCACCTCTGCCAGCGTTGCTTCAATTATATCCGGTCAAATTGATATGAAGGATTATGATTTTGTTGATATAATATTCGGTGAACAGAAAAAAACTCCGATGCCTAAATATGAAGAACAATTTGAGTTTGAAACTTTTCCAGCTGTTTTACAGGATAAAATAAAAGAATATCTTAATTCAGGCGGCAAGATGTTTTTGAGCGGTGCATATATAGCGTCAGATGCTTATAATGCAAATGATGATAGTGCATCAATAAAATTTGTTAATGAAGTATTAAAGTATTATCTGCGAACCGGAAATGCAGTAAAAACAGGGAAATTATTTTCTGTTAATGATAATTTTATTTCAAATGAAAGCCATTTAGCATTTAATACATCCTTTAATGATTCTATTTATAAAGTTGAAGCTCCCGATGCAATAGCCGGAATAAATGGCGGAGAGATTCTATTACGCTATTCTGAGAATAATTTTAGTTCTGCAGTTGGTTATAATGATAAATACGGTATTGTATCATTCGGATTCCCTTTTGAAACAATATTTGGCGAGAACAACAGAGGGGAAGTAATGAGGGCAGTACTTAATTATTTAAGAGTGAAGTAGAGAGTTTATTTTTTTGCGAGTAAGGGATTGTTCGCTTCGAGAATTAAGAAAAAGATCGATCGCGCAAAGTCGCAAAGCAAAAAAGAACGCAAAGATTAATATTTAGCGACTTGATAAACTTAGCGGCTCTGCGTGTTAAAAAATGCAGTTCACGCAAAGCACGCAAAGAAATTTCAGTCAAGTTTAACTTTTCAATCCAATTCCGGGATAATCAGTCAATGTTACCTTGCCGTCAATAACCTGAATGCCCTCGTAAGGATCATTAGAGATTAATAAATTTCCGTCGAGGTCAGCCCAATCAACCATTGGAGAAAGCTGAGCAGCAGCGGAAATAGCGCAGGAAGTTTCAACCATACAGCCGATCATTACTTTCATATTAAGTGAACGGGCAAGATTTAACATTTTGTTTGCCTCGCGCATACCGGTGCATTTCATCAATTTTATGTTTATACCTGAATATACTCCGTGAGCTTTTACAACGTCATCAATTCTCTGAATCGATTCATCGCCGATAATTGGTATTGGTGATCTTTCAGTCAGCCAGGCAATATCATCAACTTGTTCTTTCGGCATCGGCTGCTCAACAAATTCAACATTTCTTTCATTCAGCCAATTGATCATATCTAAAGCAAATTCTTTATCGGTCCACCCCTGGTTAACATCAACAACAATAGGCTTATCGGTAACTGAACGGATAGTCTCAATCATTTCCTTGTCAGTTTCTCTTCCTAATTTTACTTTAAGGACTCTATATTCATCAGCCTCTTTGGTTTTCTGACGAACTACATCAGGTGTATCAATACCGATTGTAAAAGAAGTGAAAGGTGTTTTTGATTTATCATATCCCCATATTTTATACCATGGCTTTTTCATTATTTTACCTATAAGATCGTGCAACGCAATATCAACCGATGCTTTTGCTGCAGTATTTCTCTTATCAATTGAATCTACATAAGCCAAAATATTTTCCAGATCAAAAGGATCGCTGAATTGTTCAAGATTTACTTTCGATAAAAAGTTTGAAACAGATTCCTGTGATTCGCCAAGATAGGGAGGCATTGAAGCTTCGCCATAACCTTTTATTCCTTCATATTCAATTTCTGTTAACATAACAGGTGTAGTTGTTCGGGAGTGAACGGCTACTGTAAATACGTGTTTCATATTCAATGTAAAAGGTCTGAATGTAAGTTTCATTTTTGATCCGCTGTTTTTTATAAAAGTATTTGATATACCATTTGCATAAAATCCCACTGCCATTCCTCCGGCAATTAACCCACCAGTTTTAAGAAAATCTCTTCTATTCTGTTTCATTATTCTAACTCGCTAGTTAATAAAAAAGCACAGATCGGAATCTGTGCTTCGTGTTGTATTAATAATTTTCTGTCAGTTTTCTTAATTCGATAGAATGTGAATAGAACTCTTCCATCGTTAGCTCTTTCAGATACATCATTCCATAAGCTGATCTTATTCTTGGATGGTCATGTTTAATAAAGAAATCTTTGCCAAGACAGGTTTTCATTGTCTGATATTGATCAACCTGTATGCTCTGAGCTAATCTGCTGAATGGTCCATCATACTCCCAGCTTGGAAAACTTGCAGCTCTTTGTGATCCATAACTATTTAGAAAAGTATTTTCCATTATTGCCATTGAATTTAGACTGACCGGGACATAAATATTTGCTTCTGCTGGGTGGAATCTATACCAGACATTTCTGTAACCCCACACCTTTACATCGGAAATTCCTGTTTCTTTTTCATATAGCTTGAGTGCTTCTGCTGTTGCCTTTAATACTTTGTAATGCGTATCCGGTCCGCTTCCTTCCGGATCGAGTGCAACAGTTAAAATAGTAGGTTTTATTTCTTTCAGTAGTTCAAGAATAGGAAGCACATCTCTTTCCATTTCAGGATTTTCAGTAAAAATATCACCCTGGTAAAAACCTAATCTCATATGCGAAACTGATTCAGTGTTAAATCCGAAAAATGCCCATACTAATTCTTCCTCAAATTCACGCATCATACCTTTAAGCTTCTGAACATAAGTTATATCCTTTTTACCCGGGTACTGAGTTTTAAAGTAATTTATTAATTCATCAATTCTGTTTTCAAGATAGTTTACATTATCTTCTTCATATATTTCTATCATATTCCTGAGAAGTCTTCTGGATACAGCTTCTTTTCTTACTGTACGGCTGTGCATTGCCAGCCCGTCTAAGTAAAGATGAATATCTCTGTCTTTTCCATCTTTGAATTCCGGAGAGAAATAATGTTTTTGAAATCTTGACCTAAATTCGGGCATAAGAATAAAATTCTGTAAATCCTGCAGAAGCTCGAGCACATATAAGTTTGTTACAGCAGTAAAGCCACTGGTCATCGTAACAAAATGATGCTTATTTGATGGTTCCCTGACAAGATGATTGATGTAG
>DATHSU010000237.1:0-3300 GCA_035463895.1 Ignavibacteriaceae bacterium
ATGGAGTTGCATACTTCCAGAAGAAGTTAAGTGCTGTATCGATTCTTATTCTCGGATTTGTGTTTTTGATAATGATCATCAACACAACAATTAATAAATATTTTAGAACACTCCAGAGAATTTCTATTCCGTTAAAATTAAATCCGCCCCAGAATAAAAGAACAAGCAGAAACGGAAAAACTACATACATCATAAAATGATTAAGCTTCCAGAAACCTAATGGTGGACCGCTGTATTCCATAAATGGTCCTTCAACAAGTTCAGTTTCTGCTTCGGGAATATGGAATGGAGGTAATGTCATTTTCGCTTGAATGCACAGCAATCCAATTATAAAAGCAATTATTCCTGACGCTGAACTAATAAACATTCCATCTGCCTGAGCAGCTAAAATATTTCTAAGATCAAGCTGATAACCCGATTTAATTATCGGTACAAGAAGGACAAGAATGAATGCAAGTTCATCTGCAAGAAGAAGTTTTATTTCTCTTCCGGCACCAAGACTTGAATAAACATTTCCAGATGCTGAACCTCCAAGAACAACCATTACGGAAAAAATCATCAGCAGATACATAATGACTATTAAATCTCCGCCGAAGCTGATATTAAAAAAAAGTGAAGTCCCGACGATTGCAGAAACAAGCACCAGCATCGCAAAAGAGATGAAAGGTGCGACCACAAACATTGAATGCACACCATCTTTTACAATGATAGTCTCTTTCCCAAGCAGCTTAAAAAAATCATTAAAATTTTGTAAGAATGGAGGACCAACCCGATACTGAAATCTTGCTGAAACTTTTCTGTCAACCCAGCCGACTGTTAATCCAAGAATTGCTGTAAATAAAAATCCTGGGAAGACAAGCAGATAAAAAAACAATTCGAGGTTCATATTCTTCCCTCCTTGTTAAGCCAGTTGGGAGTTCTAACTGCCAGATGATTTCCAACAAAGAAAATATTTTGTTTATGATCTTCAGCTAATTCTTTCATTATAAAAGAATTTGCCGGTGCAGTTTGAACACAGGCTGGTTTGTAATCAGGTTTCTGTTCAAGCTGATTCAAACAGTAATCGCATTTAGCTGTTACATAATTAATTACTTCAGGGAAAATCGTTCCGAAAGGACATGCAAGAACACAGCTTTTACAACCGACACAGCGCATATTATATCTTTTAATCAATCCGTTATCCTGATGTTCAAGAGCTTCCTTTGGACAGGCATCAATACAGAATGCTTCTTTACATTGCCTGCAGTATGCAGAAAATTCTGCTACTTCGAGAAGACTGAAAGCACCGTTATTTTTTTGATGATACATATATTCACATTGAATGTCTTGTATATTTGTCCCTGATTCCATCAGCGCCGGGATATCAATGTATAGTCTTTTTAATCCCATATTGCCTCCTCATTTTTAATCTGATTGTAAGTGAATACAGGTCCGTCTTTACAGGCATAGTAACCTCCGATAACGCAGTGTCTGCATTGCCCGAATCCGCAGTACATTTTCTTCTCCATTGAGAGATAAAGATTCTCTTCCTTGTAACCATATTCTAGCAAATCAAAAGTGCCGAATTTCATCATCACGGGAGGTCCGCAAACAATTGCAGGATTGCCATCGGGTTTCATATCAATTTTTTGTAAAAGTTTGGTTACGAGGCAGACATCCTCTGCCCATTGTTCACCGGCAGGAACTTCATCAACAGCTCTAATAAATCTTACATTGTCATACTTTCTCCATTCTGTTACTTCATCTTTATATATACAGTCTTTGGGAGTTTTTGCACCGGCGAGAAAAGTGATGCTATTATAATCTTTATAATCGTGAAGCATCGTCAGAAAGAGTGAGCGCAGTGGTGCGAGTCCGCAGCCGCCGCCAAGAATTAAAACATCTTTACCTTTAAATTTTTCGAGAGGATAATTTGATCCGAAAGGACCGCGGATTCCAATTGTAGCACCTGCGTGAAGTTTATGGATATATTCAGTTAAGAATCCGGTTTTCATAATTGTCACATCCATATCATCGGCTAAATAATGAGATGAAGATGGAGTGAAAGGTCCTTCACCGATTCCCGGAATTCCAACTTCTATGAACTGTCCTGTTTTAAAAGGAATTGGTTTCTTCGGTTTGAACCTAAGTGTTCTGATTAATGGTGATTCCTGCATCACCTCGTAAACTTCGGCAGGAATAACTTCGTAAGGATTTTGCATAACTCTTCCTGAAAAAATTTTTAGTTTACTTCCTGAGCAAGAGCACTTACATTTTTTACTGCTTCGTGAAAATCAATTTTAGCAGCACATGCTTCAGTACATCTTCCGCAGCCGGTGCATCCGATTTCACCAAAATTTTTCTGCATATAATCGAACTTGCATAAATACCTGTTGCGGAATCTTTCTGCCATTTTTGGTCGAGGTGTTCCGCCGCCAGCAACTCTTGCATATCCAAACCACTGACAGGAATCGTACGAACGGACTTTAACAAATTCTTTATCTGATGATTCATCATTAAGAATTAAACAATAGCAAGTTGGACAAATATTAGTGCATGCACCGCAGCCAATACATTCTTTGGATACTTCTTCCCAATTTTTATGTTCAACTTTTCTAAATTCAGAAAAATCATTTGAATGATTCAGATGATTATTTTTTTCAACAAGCTGTTTAAATACTTTTGCACGATTTGATTTTACTATCTCTAGATCAGAGATGGTTGAGTTAGCGACTGTAATCTCTTTCTTCATAAATTCAATAAATTCCTGGCAACGCTCTGAACCAATTCCAATGAGATAATTTCCATCAATAACTGACAGATTAAGATCAAAACCACTTTCAGAATATGGATGACCATTTACCAGATTACAACTGCAGGTTTCATGTAAATAATCGCAATCAGAAGAAATGATAAGAGTATTGTCCCGCCATTGTTTGTATGCAGGATCAACAAAACCGCTTTGAAGCATAGCTTTATCAAGTAAATGAAGGGCCTTAAGATCGCATGCTTTTACCCCTAAGATTATTCTTTTTTTATTATTCTCTTTTATAGGATATACTTGCTCACGGAAAAGATAGAAGAGAATTTTTATCGGGTCGACAGTTCGGTAG
This sequence comes from Ignavibacteriaceae bacterium, assembly GCA_035463895.1. Lineage (GTDB taxonomy): Bacteria > Bacteroidota > Ignavibacteria > Ignavibacteriales > Ignavibacteriaceae > JAGXRK01. The sequence continues at coordinate 3,093 of DATHSU010000237.1, forward strand.
AAATTTAACTCAGCTTTTTCACTGGTATCATACAACCGGAAATGAAACGAATCCTGTTTGCCAATAACCAGGGGCGTACGGTAAACAGAGATAATATCAGCGAAATTGTCAGATTCACTGATTAGTTTTTTTAGAAAGGAATTGAATTCCTGAATATTAACTATCATCAACACTCCTCCTGACAGGTAATAGTGTTCAAAAGTATTAT
>DATHSU010000238.1:0-14415 GCA_035463895.1 Ignavibacteriaceae bacterium
TGGGCTAATATAGGCTACTGGGGTGATCACCAAATAATTTATTTATTAAAACTGTTAGAATTATCTAGGGAGTTTAATCCTGATGATCTTGTAAAGTTATTTGATACTGAAATCTTCACTTTCGCAAATGTACCTTATCGAATTAAAGACTATCAGGAAATAATTAAAGACCCACGAAATACAATTGAGTTTGACTATAAACTTGATGAGCAACTAAAAGTAGAAGAGAAACTTTACGGCTCAGATACTAAACTTCTTAAGAAGAGAGATTATTCATTGGTGCAGGTTAGTTTAATGGAAAAACTTCTTCTTACGCTTTTAGTAAAAATGTCGAACTTTATTCCGGGAGGCGGCATCTGGATGAATACTCAACGACCGGAATGGAACGATGCAAAAAATGCATTAGTTGGCTATGGTATTTCAATGGTTACTTTATTTTACATCAGACGCTATGTCAACTTCCTGAAAAGTTTATTGAGCGATACCTCAAAGGACAAGTTCAAACTTTCAATTGAGATCGAACAATTTTTTAACACCATTTATAGTGCGGTATTTGAAATCATAAAAATTAGTGAAGTAGAAATAAGCGATAGGGTAAGAAAAACAATCGTTGATAAATTAGGTATTGCCGGTTCAGAATATAGAAGCAAAATTTACAAGCACGGATTTAATGGGGAAAAGCAAGAAATATCTGCCGGGATGATTATTGAGTTTTGCGATTTATGCCTTTCGGTTATTGATAGTACAATTTATGAAAATAAGAGAAAGGATGGTCTCTATCATTCATATAATATTTTACATATTTCTGAAAATGAATTAAAAGTAACTCATCTATATGAAATGCTCGAAGGTCAGGTGGCTGTTTTAAGTTCAGGACACCTGTCTTCTCCTGAATCTATTAAGTTGTTAACAGCTTTAAAGAAAAGCAGACTTTATAGAGAAGATCAAAACAGTTATATGCTATATCCAGATAAGAAATTACCTCTGTTTATAGAGAAGAATAATATTTCTGAGGAACTGGTAAAACAATCAAAATTGTTACTTTCAATGCTATCTGCTGGAAACAGGGAAATTATTTACAATGATATAAACGGAGGTGTGCATTTTCAAAGTGATATTACCAATTCTGAAGAACTCATAAAGAAACTTGAATCATTAAGTGATATTCAATTTAAAAAATATGTGAAGGAAGAATTAGCGTTAGTGTTAAATATTTATGAGAAAACATTCCGTCATAATGAGTTTACCGGAAGAGCCAACACTTTTTATAAATACGAAGGCTTAGGTTCAATTTACTGGCATATGGTTTCCAAACTTTTGCTTGCGGTTCAGGAAGTTTATTTCAATGCTGAGAAAAATTCTGCTAAGAAAAAAGAATTAAATAAATTAAAAGATTTCTATTATGATATTAAAAGTGGAATTGGAGTCGATAAAAAACCGGATGAGTATGGTGCATTTCCAACTGATCCATACTCACACACACCTTCATTTGCAGGTGTTCAGCAGCCTGGTATGACAGGTCAGGTAAAGGAAGATATAATTACAAGGTTTAGAGAATTAGGTATACAGATAAGATCCGGGAAAATTTTAATTCATCCGACATTGCTCAGAAAAGATGAATTCTTAGAGAAAGAAGAAATCTTCACTTACAATGATCTAAATGGGAAAGAACAAAAAATAAATTGCAAAAAGAATTCATTTGTAATTACGTATTGTCAGGTTCCATTTATCTACAAACTTTCAGATACACAAAAGATCGTTGTTCATAAAAAGAGTGGGGAAGTAAATGATCTAAATAGTCTTGAAATCAGTGAAGATTTTAGTCAGTCAATATTTAACCGTAATGGATCAATCGATAGGGTTGAAGTTTTTATCAGTACTGATTCAATATCTTAGTTTAAATTTAAAATGCTAATTAAAAAATTCTCTCCAAAATAGAGTTATTCAATGAGATGACATCTCTTTAAAGATGTCATCTCATGTATGATTGCTTAACTTTTAACTCTTACAACAGTTCCATTTGCTGCATTAATTCTTATTTCCCACTCAGTTCCGCCGGAAAGAATATCAAATCTATACTGCCACATATTATCACTTTCATCCTTCTGAAGTTTCAAGAAAGTTACCATTCCACTCTTTGCATTTAATGCAATAGATTTTGCAGATGAATAGTTGATCAATGCCATTTCAGGAACGATTTCATAATCAAATGAGGGTGTTAATCCCTGAATTTCTCTGATCCCACCATTGGACATATGATACTCGAATTTAACAATGCCTCCATCGCCGGGCATATCAACTTTTACTTCAAATTTTGGAGAACCGTCATCGAATTTCCTTGAATCAACAGGTGTTCCACCGGACATTGAAACAGATTTTTGAATTAGTGTTTGTTCACTTTGCATGAGTTTGAGGGATCAGTTGCATTATCCTTGCAGGCCTGAGCTGTAAAAACTATGAAAATTATTGTTAAAACAGCGATTATGTGGGTTTTCATTACAGGACTCCTTATTAATTGTTAACTAAAATTAGTTGTTACTGTGCAAGTAGTGCCCTTAGTGAATAAGAAGTGACATTGATATCTAAAAACATATTACCTGAATAAAATTTTTCATATTGCAATGAGAATTCACGGAGAATTGAGTTTATTCTAAGTCGTTCCTATTTGATGAGATTGAAACTGGAGGCAGCTATCCTATATTATGGTGTAGAAACGCTTTCATATCATAAATTTTCTTAGCAAATTTGAACAATAAATTATTATATGCTATGAATTGTCCCTCTTGTAAAGAATCACTTGTTATACTTGAACTCCACGAGATAGAAATTGACTTTTGTGCGAACTGCAAAGGTATTTGGCTGGATGCCGGTGAATTAGAACTAATGCTGGACGATGAATCTGAAAAAGCCAAACTGATTCAATCACTGGAGATTATTATTGACTCTAATGAAAAAAGGATTAAATGTCCTATATGCAGTAAAAAGATGGAAAAAGTCAGACATAAAGATGTAGCTACAATTGCTGACAAATGCATTAAAAATCACGGCATCTGGTTTGATGAAGGTGAACTGGAGGAAGTTATCCGGGCTGCATCTGTAACAGGCGATAACAGGTTTACGATTTTATTAAAAGAATTGTTTGAAAAAAATAAAGTTTACTAACTAATTTAAGGAGAGAAAATGACGGCGGTAATTATAATACTTGTAATAATAGTTGCACTTGCGTTATTTCTGGTTTCTATTTACAATTCACTTATACAGTTAAGGAACCGCGTTAAAAATGCATGGTCACAGATTGATGTTCAGCTTAAAAGAAGGCACGATCTCATTCCGAATCTTATTGAAACTGTAAAAGGTTATATGAAACACGAACGTGAGATTATGGAAAACATAACCAAATACAGAAGTCAGGCAATGGATGCCGGTTCAGTTGGTGAAAAAGCCAAAGCTGAAAGTCTTTTAAGCGGTGCTTTAGGGCAGTTACGTGTACAGATTGAAAATTACCCCGATCTAAAGGCAAATCAGAATTTTCTTGTACTTCAGGAAGAACTTACTGGAACAGAAAACAGAATATCTTTTTCGAGACAAGCATATAACGATCAGGTATTATTCTTCAACAATAAAATTCAGATGTTTCCTTCGAACATAATCGCAGGAATGTTTGGATTTAAGGAAGAAGAATTTTTCCAGATTGAAGATCAAAGAGAAAAAGAAGTTCCTAAAGTAAGCTTCTCATAAAAATTCCAAATTTATATGTGGGAACTTATTGAATCTAACCGTCAAAAGTCTATTCTACTGTTTATAGCACTCGGTGCAGTATTATTTTTTAGCGGTTATATCTTCGGCAAATTTTATGATTATGAATATGGCGGTCCAATTGGTGTCTTAATCGGACTTTCGTTATGGCTAATACTTTCTGCAATAAGTTATTTTTCCGGAACCAAAATTTTGTTAAGTATCAGCGGCGCAAAAGAGGTTACAAAAGCTGTTCATCCTCAATTATTTAACGTTGTTGAAGAGATGAAGATTGCTGCTAATCTTCAGCATATGCCGAAGATTTATATAATTGATGATCCGGCTCCAAACGCTTTCGCTGCGGGTATCAAAACTGAAAATGCCGTTATTGCCGTTACTGCCGGACTGCTTGGTAAATTAAACCGTGACGAACTTCAAGGTGTTGTTGCCCACGAAATGGCTCACATTGTAAACAGAGATGTACTTCTAATGACTTTTGCAGGAGTTACCCTAGGTGCAATAACAATTGTTTCAGAGGTTTTTTTAAGAAGCATAATATATGGCGGCAACTCCAGGTATAAATCAAAATCATCTGAGAAAGGTGGTCAGCTTCAATTAATAATTATGGTGGCCGCACTTGTGTTTGCAATCCTTGCGCCAATAATGGCCAGACTACTTTACCTGGCTGTTTCAAGAAAGCGCGAGTATCTAGCTGATGCTTCAGCGGTAAGACTAACAAGGTATCCTGAGGGTCTAGCTTCAGCATTAGAAAAAATTTCTGATAATACTTATGACCTGAAAAAAGCTAATTCAATTACGGCACCAATGTATATTGTTAATCCACTTAAAAAGAAAGGAATGAAGTTATCAAATCTTACCAGCACTCATCCGCCAATTTCTGAGCGTATTAATATTCTAAGAGCTATGCATAATGGTGTTCATTATCTTGGTTACCAAAGTGCATTTCAGTTTATCAGAAACTCACGTGAAAAAATTCTTCCTGCAAGTGCTTCTCTGGATAGAGTTCCTTTAGCAATGAAGAAACCTCCTATCGGCTGGTATGCTCAACAGGATGATAAGAAAACAAAACGAACTTCCGGTGATTTGATAATGCAATTGAATAATTTTTCTTTTATTGACTGTAACTGTGGAATAAAAATTAAAATCCCTCCGGATTACAAACACTCTGAATTTATATGTCCGAAATGCAGGACAAAACACGAGTTGCCAGCGATATCAAAGTAATAAAAACTTAGGCTATAATTTATCCTAAACAAGCATATTAATTTGTATTTATCAAATATTGGTAAACATCAAGTTCTTCTCTCAATCAGAAAAAATGCACTTTAGCTTACCAGCATTGAGAAATAATAAGTTAAGAAAATATTAAAAAAATATCATTTCTTTTAGCAACTCTTTACCTATTAAATAATTTTCAATCATTTTATTAACTATAAAAATAATTGATGATTTGGTATGATTTTGTGTAAATAAATTCGGTATTACAAATTTTTAATCCCAAAAATTGATTCATTACCGAAAGGAGGGGAAAATGTCAGGCAAAAGTCGCCGCGATTTCCTCAAATCATCTGCATTAATAGGGGCTGGAATTACAGGGTTATCTTCAAATTCGGCTAAAGCCGCGCCGGAAAATATTCTATCTCCCGATAGAATGGGAGTTCTTGTAGATACAACGGTTTGTATTGGCTGCCGAAATTGCGAATGGGCTTGTAAAGAAGCACATGATATTCCGGCAGGAGATCTTGAATCTTACGAAAATCGTGAGATAATGAAGAACGATAGAAGACCCGATCACACTGCCCTTACAGTTATTAATGAGTACTCACCCGGTAAACACTCCAATCTGCCTGTAAATGTTAAAGTTCAGTGTATGCACTGTGATCACCCTGCTTGTGTATCTGCCTGTATTGTTGGGGCATTTTCTAAACAGGATAATGGCTCAGTTATATGGGATACTGATATGTGTATTGGCTGCCGCTACTGTATGGTTGCTTGTCCGTTCCAGATACCAACATTTGAATATCATAAAGCCCTACAGCCGGATATTACTAAATGCGATTTTTGTTTTGAAAGGACTAAGGAAGGTAAACTACCAGCATGTGTTGATATTTGTCCTGTTGAAGCTCTTACTTATGGCCCAAGAACAGAACTGGTTTTAATTGCACGTGAAAGAATAAGAAGAAATCCTGAACGATATATTGGGCATATTTTCGGTGAATATGAAGTGGGCGGAACATCATGGATGTACTTGGCCAGTAAAGATTATAATGAATTGGGTTTTCCACAACTTGGCAATGATCCGGCACCCGGAGTTTCAGAATCAATTCAGCATGGAATATTTGCTTATTTTGTTCCACCAGCTTCACTTTATGCATTGCTTGGCGGAATGATGTGGCTTTCAAAAAGACGTAAAGAATTAGAACAGGAGGAAAAGATATGAATCACGAAGATATAAATCCTGTTCCGGTTAAAAGAAAATTTTTTACCCCCGGTGTTATTGTACTTTGTGTTCTGGCACTTAATGCTTTAGTATTTCTTGCAATAAGATTCTTTTATGGAATCGGTACTGTTACAAATTTGGATAATCAGTATCCCTGGGGAATTTGGATTGGAATTGATGTTGCTGCCGGTGTTGCTTTGGCTGCAGGAGGTTTCACAACTGCTGCTCTCGGTCATGTAATGCACCGTGAAGAATACGCCGCAGTGATTAGACCAGCACTTTTAACTGCAATGCTAGGCTACACGTTTGTCGCAATGGGAGTGCTTGTAGATTTAGGAAGGTGGTATTACATCTATCATCCAATCTATATGTGGAATGGAAATTCTGCATTGTTTGAGGTTGGTATTTGTGTTATGATTTATTTGACTGTGCTGTATATTGAATTTCTTCCTATTGTTACAGAAAGATTTATTGGTAAGGTAAATCTACCGGGCATTCTGTCAAAATTGAATAAACTTGCTGATAAAATTTTGCGTGTACTTGACCGTGGGCTTGCAAAAACAATGTTTATATTTATTATAGCTGGAGTTGTACTTTCTACTTTACATCAATCATCGCTTGGTACATTGATGATAATTGCCGGACCGAAGATGCATCCACTTTGGCAGACTCCGATTTTACCGTTATTGTTTTTACTTTCAGCTATTGCTGTTGGCTTTCCGATGGTAATATTTGAATCCTTAATTGCATCACGTTCATTGAAGTTAAAATCCGAAATGCACATTCTTTCCAAACTTGGCGGAATGATTGCTCCACTGCTGGGTTTGTATCTTGCATTCAAGATCGGCGATATGGTTATTCGTGAGACTTTTGTATATCTAACCGAATTCAATACAGCAAGCATAATGTTTACAATTGAAATTTTGTTTGGTGTTGTTATTCCGCTAAGAATGCTTCTATCTCCCAAAGTTCTGAAATCACCCTCATTACTTTTTACTGCAGCTGCTTTGGTAATTGCAGGAGTACTTCTAAACAGGATAAATAATTTTATTGTAGCATATACGCCGCCATATGCAGATTACTCTTATTTCCCGTCAATCGGAGAAATTTCTGTGACAATTGGTTTTGTCGCCATACTGGTTCTTCTTTATAGGTTCTTTGTAATAAATTTTCCTGTTGTCAGTGTACCCGGCAAACATTCCGGTAAATCAGCTAAATATACTGTGAAAGGAGTTAAATAATGAAAAAATTATTTAGTATTCTCCTTCTGATTTTTATTAGTGGATCTGTTTATGCACAGGTTAATTTGGGTCAAGATCATTCTAAGCTTAATATCAGCTGTCAAACCTGCCATACTTGTGAAGTTCCTACAAAAAACGATCCTTGTTTGGTTATTTGTCCTCGTGAAAAAATTGTTACTATATATCAAAAACCTGAGCAAACTCCTGAGTTAATTGTAATTGATCAACTGATAAACAGGTACGGACCGGTTTATTTTTCTCACAGAATTCATGCTGAAATGGCTGAAATGTCCGGAGGATGTGGAAGCTGTCATCATTATAATACGACGGGACCGATCCTTAACTGCAATAGCTGTCATGAAACTTCAAGAAAAAGACAGGATATTAGCGTACCTGATTTACTCGGAGCATATCACAGACAGTGTATGGATTGCCATCGCGAATGGAGTAATTCTACTTCGTGTAATTCCTGTCATTTACCGATTAAAGAAGTAACAGGTACTGAGAAGGAGCAGATCGCTCAAAGATTAAAAGACAGAACGCATCCGGTTATACTTGAGCCTGCAAAAATTGTTTACGAAACAAAAACTGATAAAGGAAAATTTGCTACCTTTTATCACGACGATCATACCAATACTTTTGGTTTGGATTGTATTACATGTCATAAAAATGAGAGCTGCGTCAGTTGTCACGATGTTAATCGTAAATCAGCCGATGGAAAGTCCAGAAAAAGTTATATCAGCAAAACTGAACTTACATTTGAACAGCAGCACAAAAACTGTATTAGCTGTCATAAAGATGAATCCTGCAGTAAGTGTCACGCTAATGAAGAAATGAAACCTTTCGATCACTTCAGAAGCAGCGGATGGGCTCTTAAATCCTATCACGCAAAACTTAGCTGCCAGAAATGTCACGGTTCAACAATACCTTATGCCATGCTAAATAAAGATTGTGTAAGTTGTCATAAGGACTGGAATGCTGATAATTTCAAACACGAAGTAACAGGACTGAAACTCGATGAACTTCATGAGAGCTTCGATTGTGCTGATTGCCACACTGATAATGACTACGCAATAAAGCCAACATGCGACAATTGTCATGAAGATTATGTTTATCCAAAAGTATTACCGGGTAAATTGATTCGTAAATAATTAGTTTAAAGAAAACTATATTAAGTTTTATTTATTACAAAAGAGTAACTCATAGCTGTTATGTTTCAAAAAATCGGTATCAGATTAATAATTGCTGTAGCTTTTACAGCAATAGTTATTATAGGTGTATTCGCCTATTTTAATGTTGAGTCCCATAGCACAGGCTTGATACAGGAAGTAGAACGTCATGCTAATCAGCTTAGTGAAACAGTTATAAGCAGTACACGTTTCGATATGATGCTTAATCAGCGTGAACGAATTCAGGAAATTATAAATACAATCGGTCAGCAGCAGCAAATCAGGGATGTAAGAATTCTTAATAAAGAAGGAATAATTACATACTCAAGTGAACCATCGATCATAAATCAAATGGTTGATAAAAATGCAGAAGCCTGTTATGCTTGTCATACTGCCGATGAACCACTGGAAAATATTTCTATAACTGATCGCACAAGAATATTTAAGCTGCATCCGGATTCAACAAGATATATCGGAATTATTACGCCAATTAATAATGATAAATCCTGCTGGGAAGCCCATTGCCACGCACATCCATCAGATCAGAAGGTGCTTGGCGTTCTGGATATAACAATTTCTCTTGATGACGTTGATAGAAACATAATTAAAAGCGAGATTGAAATAGTTGTATTCGCTATTGTTGCAATTATTGCAGTTGGGTTTATAATCGGATTTTTTGTTCGTCGCTGGGTTGTTAGTCCGGTTAATGATCTGCTCAATGGAACTCAACAAGTGAGTATGGGTAATCTCAATTACTCAATTAAAGATATGGGGGAAGATGAAATCGGCAAACTAGGTCAATCATTCAATAATATGACCAAAAAACTTGCAGAAGCAAGAATGCAGCTTTTCCAATCGGATAAAATGGCTTCCCTGGGTAGATTAGCAGCAGGAGTGGCTCACGAAATTAATAATCCTCTTACAGGTGTTTTAACTTACAGTAGTTTTCTTCTTAAAAGGACTAAAGATAATCCGGAGTTTCAGGAAGACCTTAAAGTAATAGTTCGCGAAACAATGCGAAGCAGGGAAATAGTTAAAAGTCTTCTAGATTTTGCCAGGCAGTCTGTTCCAAAGAAGAGTAATGCAGATATAAATGAAATTATTAATAAGTCTATTGAAGTTGTCGAAAATCAGCTTTCTATGAATAAAGTGAAAGTTGAAAAACAAATTTCTGCTGAACTGCCTAGGATAACTGTTGATGCCAACCAGATACAGCAGGTTTTCATTAATCTTCTTGTTAATGCTTCGGATGCAATTGGTAAAAATGGCGGCACTATTACAATTTCAACAAAAAAAATCTCCTTATCTCCGTTTGGAATAGCACAGATTAAAAAAGCATCTTGCCCTAAAAGGCATAGCCTTATCGATCCTGAATATAAAATTGATGGCATACCGGCTTTAAAAGTTAAAGTTGTATCAGGAAAAAATTCAGGAATTATTCACCTTGATCCAATTTATGGAAAGCATAGAAATCATTTCGATCTTGATTTTGAAATTGATACAAGCACCGATTTTGTTTGCCCTGAGTGTAATCTTTCACTCGTTCAAAAAGATAAATCCTGTCCAAAATGCGGTTCTAAGATTCTTTCTTTCGAAATAAACGGACAGGGAGTCTATGAAGTCTGTTCATCCAAAAACAGCAACTATGAAAAATGGGATTTTGTAGATTCGAGCGGGTTGAGTGACTTTATAGAAATAAAAATTTCTGATACAGGTTCTGGAATTAGTAACGAAGACCTTTCAAAAATATTTGACCCCTTCTTTTCAACTAAAGGACAGAAGGGAACGGGACTGGGTTTGGCTGTTATTTGGGGAATAATCGATAATCATAACGGAACGATAACTGTTGACAGCGAAGTAGGCAAAGGTACAACCTTTACAACAAGACTGCCGCTTACACAGCAAAGATAAAATTATATGAGTAAATCTGCTGATATATTAGTAATTGACGATGAACAGGTAATTATTGATGCAGTTATAAAAATCTGTTCACTGGTAAATTATACTATTGATACAGCTTTAAATGTTAAGAGCGCTATTGATAAAATATCAGATAATTACTATAAAATAATAGTATGTGATATAATGATGCCCGATGGTGATGGCTTCCAGATTATTGATGAACTTCATAAAAAAAAGATTGACAGCAGTATTATTATGACAACAGGATACTCCACTGTTGAGAATGCGGTTAAGTCGCTTTATAACGGAGCTATAGATTTCATTCCAAAACCATTTACTGTTGATGAATTATTGAATTCATTATATCGTGCAAACAGGTATCAGGAAATAAAAAATAAACTTGAGCAAGTTAGCAGTCATCAGAATGGAAACCACTTATATTATGTCCCCTGCCCGTCAAAATATTTCAGACTGGGCTATTCATCATGGATGGTTCCGGAAAGAGATGGGTCAGTATTAATAGGGATTAGCGATCTTTTTTTGAAGACAGTTGATTCTATTAAAAATATAGAATTTCAGAACAGGGAAGATGAGATAGCTCAGGGTATAAGTTGTCTTACAATTATTTCTGAAGAAGAAAGAGCGCATAAAATTTTATCACCGGTTTCGGGTAGAATAGTAGAAGTAAATGAGAAATTAAAAGATAATCCAAATTTGATTGAAAAGGATCCGTATTTCGAAGGCTGGATATATCGTTTAATACCAATGGATCTTGATTATGAACAAAAAAATCTAATACCCTGTAGTTCAGACAGGATTTGAAGTGTTAAATAATAAAATAGAAATTAATTTATTCCTCAGGAGGAAAATATGCCGTTATTCATACTTGCAATAATAATATTCATCATTGCGGATATTCTTATCCGTATGATTGCTAAACGAATTCATGAGAAAAAGTTAAAACAGGAACGTGAACAGGTATTGCAGGAAAGTCTTAATCTGGATTTCAGTAGAGAAGCAAAAACGCTTAAACGTGCTGAAGTCGAAAGTCCCAAAGCTCGAATACTCTGCGTAGATGATGAAGAAGTTATCCTAAGCAGTTTCAGAAAAATACTTGTGCTGGACGGATATTCAGTTGATACTGTTGAAACCGGTCAGGAAGCATTAGGGCTCATCCAAACTCATCATTACGATTTTGTTTTTACAGATTTAAAGATGCCGCTAATGGATGGTGTCGAAGTAACAAAATCTGTAAAACACATGCGTCCCGATATTGATGTTATAATCATAACCGGATACGCTTCTGTTGAAACTGCTGTTGAAACTATGAAGTATGGTGCAATGGATTATGTTCAGAAACCATTTACTGAGGATGAACTTCTTGCTTTCACTAAAAAAGCTTTAATTAAAAGACAGGATAGAATCCAGAAACAACTTAAGCCAAAAGTTCATATTTCTCATCTGCCTGCTGATGAAGATTCAGCAACAGGTGAATTTGCTATCCCGGGCGGAGTGTTCATTGGCAGCAGCCATACCTGGGTAAGCCTGAATCAGGAAGGAATAGCAAAAGTTGGAATGGACGATTTTGCAAAGAAGCTTATCGGTAAAGTTGATGTGATTGACTTGCCGAATCTTGGTATGCAGGTTAAAGCAGGTCAGCCATTGTTCACAATACGTCAGGGGAACCGGAAGGTTACTTTCAATTCACCGGTCAGCGGTATTGTTAAATCGATCAATACTTTGTTAAAAGAAAATCCGGATGCACTTGATGTGACACCTTATGAAAGAAACTGGTTTTGTGCGATCGATACTGATAATATTGATAATGAAATTAAAGAATTGCATATAGGAAAAGCCGCTGTAACTTTTTATCAGAAAGATATCGATCACTTCAAATCATTAATGAAAGACATTGTTAAGACAGAAATGAAAGACGAAGAATATGTAAATGAGAACCAGTTATATATCGGTCAGCTTGAAAAGCTTAATGATGTGAATTGGGAAAAAATAGTATCGGAATTTTTCAGAAGATAAAATGGATTGGATAATCTCTCCCTTTTTTAAAGGGAGAGATTTTAATAAAACTTAAATTAATGTTTATGCTCCATTTTTTTCATCATCATTTCTTTTGCCTTAGCCTTAATCTTTATTTCTCCGGCCTGTTTAAAGAATAAGATTACTTCACCCTCATCGCCTTTTTTAATATCTTGTTTGAGTTTCATCAGCATTACATGAAAAGAGCCAGGTTTTAATTCAAATGATGATTTTGATGGGATAACGATCATTTCCACTTCACGCATTCCCATCATATCGTTACCAGCATCATATGTTTCGTGGATTTCAACTTTACCAGCAAGGTCAAATTCGGCTTTGAAAAGTGTGTCAGCTTTATCAGAATTGTTTTCAATTTTGAAAAATAATCCTGTTGCTTTGCCTTCAGCACCAACACGCATCCACGGATCGATTATTTTGACCTTATCAGATGGATTTGAAAAAATAATCAGTAATGCAATTAATAAGTTCATTTTTTACTCCTATTTTATAAAAGGGATAGATTCCCGCTTCATGGCAATTATACAATAATTTTATTTACTCAAATATTCAATATCCTCAACAACTTCATCAAGATTGGCTACACTGCCTTTATAGTTATTTCTTAACCTTCCGTTTTGATCAATTAAAGCCATTCTATCTGTGTGAATGATATTGTAACTTAGCTCACCATCATCAGAATAAGTAGAATCAGTAAAGATTGCCTTCACATCCAATTTCAGCATAACTTCTTTTGTGTTTTGATCATCACCCGAAAGTAAAAACCATCTGTTAAAATCATACTCCCTTAACTCTGCATACTTTCTCAGGACAGAAGGTGTATCCCTATTCGGATCAAAGCTTATTACAACAAGTTTGACATCATCTTTTATTTTATCAGGTAATTTTTGATCAACAAGATGCATATTATGAGTAGTCATAGGACAAATATCCGGGCAATGAGTAAATACCATAGTCATCAACGTGATTTTTCCTTTTGTAAGCTCAGGAAATTCCACTTCAACACTATCCTGATTGAAGAAAGTATTTTGTGTTCTCGAAATATCCTGATCCAAAGGAAAATGGTCATAGCAGCCGGTTAAAAGAGCAAGATTAAGAAAAAGAGTAAAAGTAAGGATGAAGTATTTAATGATTATTATTTTCATAGTAGTAAAAATTTTCAAATTATATGATTCAACTTATATAAAAATCATTCTTAATAAAAGATAATTACTTTTCTTAGATTTGAATATCAATTTTATTAAATCGTTTAATCATGGTCTGTAATATGAAAAATAATTTAAATGATATGCCTTCAGAAAAATTCCGCAAAACAGGATATCAACTTGTGGATTGGATTACAGATTACTTAAAAAATATTGAAAAATATCCACCGCTTTCACAAGTAAATCCGGGTGATATTCTAAAGCGAATTCCTCAATCTCCACCGCAAAAAGGGGAAGATATTGAAAATGTGATTAAAGATGTTGATACAATTTTACTAGATGGAATTACTCACTGGAATCATCCTGGATTTATGGCTTACTTCAATTCAACATCTAGCGGTCCTGGTATTTTAGCCGAGCTTCTTTCTGCCGGATTGGGTGTAAACGGAATGTTATGGAAAACATCACCTGCTTTTACTGAACTCGAGCGCTCAATGATGAACTGGTTCAAACAAATGGTTGGACTGCCGGAAAATTATTGGGGAATTATTTATGATACTGCATCCACAAGTTCAATGCATGCAATTGCTTCAGCAAGGGAGCTGTTAAATTTTGAATTCAGAGAAAAAGGAATGTCCGGCAGAAATGATGTTCCTAGAATTCGTATGTATTGTTCAGAACATGCTCATTCATCAATAGAAAAAGGAGCA
>DATHSU010000239.1:0-1999 GCA_035463895.1 Ignavibacteriaceae bacterium
GCCTTCGTCTTTTACTTCAACACAAGCAAATCTATCAATCCTACGGATAACAACTAATGTTTTGCTCCCAGTATTAGAATAACTCCTGGCATTTGAAATCAAGTTTATGATTGCCCGTTTAATTGCATACTGGTCTACATTAATTACTATATCATAAGATGGCATTGATAATTCGATTTTTTGACCGCTCAGCATAAATTGATGCTCCATAGAAATTACTGCACTTCTTACAAGCTGGTTTAGGCTTATGCAAGTTTGCCTATATGTTTTAATTCCCTTTTCAATACTTGCATAGTCCAATATGTCATCAATTAAGGCTTCAAGTTTTGCACTCTCATCATCAATAATTTTCAGCCAATATTTTTCTTTATCCTGATTGTGATTCTTACTGGATTGTAATTTCTCAATATACATTTTGATCGCAGTTAAAGGATTCTTCAAATCATGCGTAACGGATTGCATAATAAATGATTTAAGCTCGTTCAACTCTTCCAACCTTTTAGCTTCAAGCTGCTCAAGAATTAATTCTTTCTGAAGTAATATTTTATCAATTGCAAGGGCTGCTGTGGTCACAACTGTGTTTAATAAATCAAGATCATCTTTTACAAATCTGGATCCAGATTTTTTAACGCCCAAAGCTAGAAATCCATGAATTGAACTAATTGTGGACTTTATGGGAATAACAAGCACCATTCCCCAGCGATTAAATACCCTACTATCTGCCCTCACGATTTCAAGTCCGGGTTCAACTTTATCACCAACTGCAAACGGCATCGAAAGGTTTGTTTTAAGATTTTCTGCATTAATTTTTATACTTCTTTTTTCAAATAAATTCCAGCCTTTGTTTGCAATTATCTTAACTCTGCCCGTTTGATTGTTTAGTTCAAATATGCCAATTTTTTCAACGGGAATTATCTTAACCAACCGATTTACAATCAACACTGCAAGAGACTGAACATCATAGATGTTTTCTATATCATAAAAGAATTTCTTTTGTTCTTCGCGGTAATCGTACTCAACACGGAAGAATTTTTTATCAACAAATTTTTGAATGTTTTTTTTTAAAGGTTGAAGCAAGACAATTACAGCAAACGCTGTTAGAACTGAAGGAAATGCAGGGTTGATATTGCTTACAAAAAAAGTAATTAGAGAAGAGATTGCCACATAAATTATTATAATCACACCAAGAATTGATGAGTAAACGACGCTGCGTCTGATGATAAGATTTATATCCATCAGATGATATTTAATTATAGCAATACTGAACGTTATCGGAATTGAAGTTAAAAATATCAGGACGAGTGATTCAGGAATAAGACTATGACCAATAATAAAAATTGGTAGTACCCAAAAAATTACAAAGCTAAATGGACCCACAAAAAAACCAAGCAGTAACCATTGAAGTCGCTTTCTTTCTTCAATATCAGTCGCTGATCTATAAGCATAAATACATATTGAGATAGCAATAAAAATGCAAACAATCAAAAATAATCTAAAGAATGAATTGTAGAATCCAACATAAAATCTGATACTTTCAACATTTCCTAGGAAAGTATAATCAATAAAAAAATAACTCAGGATAATAGAGCTAAGCAGTGCACAAAGGTAAAAGCATAGTAAAACATATCTTACCCCTTTTACTTTTTTCTTTGAAAATAATGAAGTGAAATGAATGAAAAGAACAGGAGTGAAGCTGTAAACGAATAACCAGATAACTCTATTTAAATGACCAATACCATAAGGCTCTATATTGTAATGGCCAGCAGTATTTATTATAACTATACCCAGCCCGATGCTAGCAAGATGAAAAAATTTTGCAGATTTATTATCAGAGGATTTTAAACGGACAAGAATTGCGAAGACAATAAAAAAGATTCCTACAATGCCAATTATTGTAAGATCAAATATCGAGTAGTAGTTTACAAGAGAGACTTCTACTTTATTTTGAATTTCATTTTTTCTAACAGTAAGCTGAACCTTCTCTGCAATATTCTTTCCA
>DATHSU010000240.1:0-3026 GCA_035463895.1 Ignavibacteriaceae bacterium
AAAAAGGAGCAGGGACCCTTGGAATAGGTGTTGAAGGTGAAAGAAAAATTCCTGTTGATGATAAATTTGAAATGATTCCGGCAAAACTTGAAGAGGCAATAAATGAAGATATCATAAACAAATGGAAACCATTTTGTGTAGTTGCAACAGTCGGCACAACCTCAACCACAAGTGTTGACCCTGTTGAAGAAATTGCTTCAATATGTGAAAGATATAATTTGTGGCTGCACATTGACTCTGCTTATGCTGGAGTTACTGCAATAATTCCTGAGATGAAATGGATAACTAAAGGGTGGGAAAGAGCTGATTCAATCGTGATCAATCCGCATAAGTGGATGTTTACTCCAATGGATTTAAGCATTTACTTAACGCGAAAGCCTGAAATACTAAAACAGGCTTTCAGTCTGGTTCCTGAATACTTAAAAACAAACCAGGATGAGGAAGTTGAAAATTTAATGGATTATGGAATTCAGCTCGGCCGGAGATTCCGTTCATTAAAGTTGTGGTTTATTATCAGGTATTTTGGTGTTGAAGGTTTAGCTGACAGAATTAAATATCACATAGAGCTTGCTAAAGAATTTGCTAAATGGATTGATGATGAAAAAGATTTTGAAAGACTAGCTCCTGTTCCATTTTCTACTGTTTGTTTCAGATATAATCCGGGAAAAAAAACTGAAGAGGAACTGAATGAGCTGAATGAAAAATTATTAAAGGATATCAACGCATTAGGTAAAATATTTTTATCTCATACAAAGCTGAACGGGAAATATATTATTCGCATTACGATCGGCAGCATAAGGCACGAAAGCAGGCATATTGAGGAAGCGTGGGAAATTATTACATCACTATCTGAAAAATTAAAATAAAAACCCCGGGTCATCATTCCCGGGGCTAACCATCATCCTATCATCAACTAACTAATCATTATTTGGTCGGAGGCAAAATCACCGTATCTATAACGTGTATAACACCATTTGAAGCTTTAACATCTGCACTTATAACCTGCGCATCATTAATCATTACTTTACCATCAACAACTTTTATATTCACAGAGCTTCCCTGAATTGTTTCGGCAGATTTTAATTTTACCACTTCACCGGACATTACTTTTCCAGAAATAACATGATATAGAAGAATATTCACAAGTGCTTCTTTATCTTTTAAAAGTGATTCAACAGTACCTTTTGGTAACTTTGCGAATGCCTCATCTGTTGGAGCAAAAACTGTAAATGGACCCTCACTTTGTAGAGTCTCAATTAATCCTGCCTCAGTCAATGCAGTTGCTAAAGTCTTAAAACTTCCAGCTTCAACTGCTGTGGTAACGATATCTTTAGCTTTGTTCTTATGATCATCAGCAATACTGACAAAAGATAAAGATCCAACAAGCAGAATCGGTAAAAACATACTAAAAACGAATTTTGACAACATAATATCTCCTTAATTTATATTTAATTTAACTTACAATATCTAAACATATCTGATCATAAATGAGTTCCATCTTTTTGTAGGTATAAAAGATTGACCTTGATCCTTGATCAGTTCACATATTTGAATCTATATAATGAACTTTTCATCAAACATTTAAATTTTTTATTGATTATTTATCGGAGAACTAGATGGCAGCCAAAACAGCAATAGTTAAACAATTACAAGGAATTACTTTCATAGGTAAAACAGATTCAAATCACTGGATAGCAATGGATGGTCCGGAAAATTTTGGGGGGAGTAATGCCGGAATTAGGCCGAAAGAACTTTTACTTCTTTCATTAGCCGGCTGCACAGGAAGTGATGTCGCGAGTATTCTAACGAAGAAAAAAGTGAAGCCAAATAATTTTGAAATAAATATTTCTGCAGAAATGGCTGAAACTCATCCGCAGGTTTACACTAAAATACACCTTGAATATGTTTTTTATGGTAAGAATATTCAACCAAAGGATGTGGAAAGAGCAATTGAACTTTCGCAAAATACTTATTGTAGTGTAACAGCAATGCTTCAAAAAGCTGTAATAATTGAACATTCATATAGGATCGTAGAAACCAATTAAAGCAAATGTTGTATTATCTTACTTCAATATAAAGGTTGGATGACTGTTTGATCAACAAGGGTTTTTTCAATCAGTCATTCAACCAATCGATCTTTTATTTATCCTTTCTGATATAACCCAACTGAATTACCATCCGGATCTTCAAACAGGGCATACCAACCCATTGCTGGGATAACAGTTTTATTTCGTGAAATTGCTCCGCCATTTTCTTTAACTTTTTTTAGTATCGAATCAATATCCGGAATATTAACATGAAAAATAGTTGTATCGCCTGTAACAACCTTATCAACTTTTCGTAATCCTGCCATAGTTCCTTTGTGATTATTGAAAAGGAGGTAACCATTACCAAATGGTTTAAATTCCCATCCAAGTACTTTATGATAAAATTCTTTAGATTTGTCGAGATCAGTTGAGGGGATTTCAACATGCGCAATTAAGCTTTCGGCCATTTTACTTATTCCTTTATATTTTTTTTAATTTCTGTCAAAAGTTAAAATCTATATTTAGAATATTCAAGTTTAATGACAGCTTTATTCATTAGCCGCTATAATGCAATCACCCAATTATCCAAATAGTCAATCCTCCAAGCAGCGAATCCTTCCATCTTTACCCCCTTCAAAGATGACTCAATTTTAGCAAAGTGATTTGAATCACTTAAAAGGTGGAATAAGACGATTGCTATTGTAGCTAAAAATCAAAGCATTTATTTTTGAATAAACGTTCAGTCAAAAATATATAGAAGTTAAAAATGCCGAGAACTAAAGGACAATTTGAAGCAATAAGAAAGGAAAGCAGGCAGAAAATTCTGGACGCTGCTTTAGAGGTATTCGCTAAACAGGGATACCATTCAGCTACTGTAGATGCTATAACAAAGACTGCCGGCATATCTAAAGGGCTAATGTATAACTATTTCAAAAGTAAAGAGGATGTACTTCAGGAATTAATGTTAGGGATGATGGAAGCCTTAATGTGTGAATATAT
>DATHSU010000241.1:0-5342 GCA_035463895.1 Ignavibacteriaceae bacterium
ATAATTCGAAACAAAACCAGTCTGCCTGTTACTACTGCAGATGACTACAATTTCTGGAATAAGCCGATAAGTAAATCTGTTGCTTTTGAAGTGGACTTTATTGTGGTTCATATTTATCCGCTTTGGAATGGGAAAACACTCGAAAATTCAATAGAGTGGATGAGCAATATTTTCTTTAATGAGATTAAAAAATATCACTCTGATAAGACAATTGTTTTAGGTGAAATTGGTTGGGCTACAAATTATGATTCAACTAAAACCGGTGATGGACAGCAAGGCTCATTGATAAAAGGAGAAATTAGTTATGCTGCCCAGGAAAAATTTCTCTTAAAATTATCTGAATGGATCGATAAAAATCAAGTTACAACATTTCTGTTTGAAGCTTTTGATGAACCCTGGAAAGGCGGAGGCGAGAATTCAAGTCCTAACGAAATTGAAAAGCATTGGGGTGTTTTTTATGAAAACCGAATTCAAAAAGAATCTTTTCAAAATTTCCTGAAGGCGTATGAAACTGAGAAGCGATGATAACTATGAAATTAGATCATTATGACAAACTCACAATTAAATAACTATACTTAATTACTTTCCAGGAGGAAAAAATGAAAAAAGGACTATTACAAGTATTCGCAATAATGTTTTTATTTGCGATTAGCAATGTTGTGTTTGCACAGCCCACACATACGATTGATTTTGAGCCGAGTGGTGTTGGTGCGAATTGGGATTGGACAGTATCGGAAAATGCTGACAATCCGCCACTTGAATTTATTGCAAACCCTGTAAGCGGTGGAATTAATACATCGCCAACAGTTGCAAAATTTACAGCCAGGCAGACGGGAAATCCCTGGGCATTATTTTTTACTGATGATGACGGACAGTTTACTTTCGATGCAACTAACGTTTTAGTAAAAATTATGGTCTATAAACCAATAGTAAGCCCTGTACACTTTAAAGTTGAAGGTACCAGTCCTGCCATTGAACTTGTTAGCGCTAACACCGTTATCAATCAGTGGGAAGAAATAACATTCGACTTTTCAGCAGCAATAGGGAACACATATAGTCGGCTTGTGATTATCCCTGACTTTCAGGCAAGAACTCAGGATAATATTATCTACCTGGATAATATTCAGGTTCCTGATGGTGTGATAACTATATTCCCAGAACCGACTGTACATGCACCGACTCCGATAGTTCCATCCGGCAACGTTATTTCTGTGTTCAGTGATGTTTATGATGACATACCCGGAACAGACCTAAACCCAAATTGGGGACAATCAACTGTGGTTACTTTTGAGTTGATTCAGGGAGATACTACTATGCGCTATGGAAACTTAAACTACCAGGGAATTCAATTAGGCAGTAGCCAGAATCTTACCGCTGCCGGAATGCTGTATTTACATTTGGATTTCTGGAATGCAAGTTCAACTGATCTGGGTGTATATTTGATTAGTCCCGGGCCAGTAGAAACAAGAGTAGCTTTAGTTCCACCGGGACCAAATGAAACCTGGGTAAGTGTTGATATTCCACTGACTGACTTTGCACCTGTTAATCTCTTAGATGTCATCCAGTTTAAGTTTGACGGTAATGGAGTTATTTATCTTGATAATATTTATTTCTGGAATGGGATAATCCCTGTAGAGTTGACTTCATTTACAGCATCCGTTATTGGTAATGATGTGCAGTTGATTTGGAAAACAGCTACCGAGAATAATAACAGTGGATTCTCTATTGAAAGAAAAAATGATGAAGAATATGAAACAATTGGATTTGTATCTGGTTTCGGAACAACTACTGAACCAATTACCTATTCTTTTACAGATGTCGATCTTCAAACGGGCAATTACTCATACAGATTAAAACAGATGGATTTTGATGGAACTTTCGAATACTCTAATTCAGTCGAAGTAGATATCGTCGGACCAAGTGTATTTTCATTAGATCAAAACTATCCAAATCCGTTTAATCCAGGTACAAAGATTAATTTTTCAATCGCAGAAGACGCTTTTGTAAGTTTAAGAGTGTTCGATTTACTTGGGCAGGAAGTAATTACTCTTATTAACAATGAACTTGCTGCAGGACTTCATACTTACGATTTTGATGCAGCAGGGTTCAATAGTGGAGTCTATTTCTATAAAGTTGAAGCCATCAGCAAAGGTGGAAATACCTTTAGTGATGTAAAGAAGATGATCTTGCTTAAGTAAGACTTAATATATATTCAATTGCAGGGGGGAGATGAAATCATCCCTCTGCCGTTGATAGTAATTTTGAATTTAGTAACAATATATATTCAGGAGAAAAAATGAAAAGTAAAATAATTTATTTGTTAGCTATTCTATTTGTTATTTCAATAAATGGAATAGTATCAGCTCAAAATCAACCAATTGATTTTGAAACAGGCGGGTTTGGTGCAACATGGACATGGACAGTATTTGAAAATGACACTAACCCACCGCTTGAAATTATCCCCAATCCGGATGCATCCGGAATTAACACATCTGCAACAGTAGCTAAATTTACAGCTCTGCAAGCAGGTAATCCCTGGGCTGGTTGTGAATCATTACACGGTACAACAGACCTGGGACCATTTGTATTGGATGCAACTAATTCTACCATAAAAATTATGGTATGGAAATCTGTTATCAGTGATGTGGGTATTAAATTAGTATCAGCAAACGGCTGGTCACAAGGTGAAATCAAAGTGCCTAATACTCTTGTTAATCAGTGGGAAGAGCTCACTTTTAACTTTGACGGTTTTCTAAATCCTCCTCCATCTGAAGGTCAATTAGATCAAATTGTAATATTCCCTGATTTTGATTTGGCAGGAAGAACTCAAGATAATATTATTTATTTTGACAATATTACATTTAGTCCATCGGGTGGTTCATCAACTGATCCAACAGTAGCGGCACCTACACCACCAGTTCGTGACCCTGCTAGTGTGATTTCACTATTCAGTGAAGCTTACACAAATGTTCCGGTTGACACCTGGAGAACTGATTGGTCATCCGCAATTCTTACAGATGTAACTATTGCAGGAAATCCAACAAAAAAATATTCTCAACTGGATTTTGTGGGAATTGAAACCGTTGCTAACCAATTAAACATTACTGGTATGACACATTTTTATATTGATGTGTGGTCTCCTAATTTTACATTCTTTGGTATTAAGCTAGTTGATTTTGGACCGGATGGTGCATTCGGAGGCGGCGATGATACAGAACATCAAGTCAATTTTACTTCAACAGTCCAAAGTGAATGGGTAAGTTTAGATATTCCACTGAGCGAATTTACCGGGCTTACCGGAAGGCAAAATATTGCTCAGTACATTTTAGTGGGTCAACCCACTGGTTCAACTACTGTTTATGTTGATAATGTTTACTTTTATAACTTCACTACAGATGTTAAAGAAATAAGCGGAGTTGTTCCGTCTGATTTTATGTTGGAACAAAATTATCCCAATCCGTTTAATCCATCTACAAAGATAAGTTTCAGCTTACCTGAAGCAGGTAATGTAACCTTAAAGGTATACAACCTGCTGGGTCAGGAAGTCGCAACATTACTAAACCAATTTATGAGTTCGGGAAGATTTGAAGTTAATTTTGATGCTTCAGACTTACCTTCAGGAATTTATACATACGCATTGTCAACTGGTAATTTCAATTCTGTAAAAAAGATGATGCTAATTAAATAATATTTCAATATTCACATACTGGTGTTCAAATTCGCGAACACCAGTATTTTTTATTTTTATTATCTTCATATCTCCGGAACATATTATCTTAAGCTCTCAATTTTTAAGTTTATATTTATATAATGAAGAAAAAACAAATCTATATTCTGACTCAAAGATTAAAAGTTAATAAGACATCTGTAAAAGGTGAATTCATTGAAAAAAATGATGAAACATTTTACAAGATTTCTAACTTTGATAAAATGCAGCCCTTTTTGATCAGCATTGTTAGCTCTACTGATCACTGGATGTATATTTCCAGTAAAGGAGGGATCACTGCTGGAAGAAAAAATTCCGATAATGCTCTTTTTGCCTACACAAATGATGATGTGCTTCACGATGTTAATGAGATAACCGGAAGTAAAACTATAATAAGAATAGCTGCTAGTGGAAAACTTTATTTGTGGGAACCGTTTTCTGAATATTATAGCGGCATCTATTCCATCACAAGGAATCTGTATAAAAATATTTCAAGTACCGAAATAATATTTGAAGAAATCAATCACGAGCTCAAAATAAAATTTCAATATAGCTGGACCTGCAGCGAGAAATACGGTTTTATTAAAACTTCTAAAATTTTTAATGAAGCAAAAATTAAAAGAGAGGTTGAAGTATTAGACGGCATTCAAAATATTCTTCCATCAGGTGTGACACATCAGCTACAAAATGAGTTCAGCACGTTGATTGACGGATACAAAAAAAGTGAACTGATCTCAAAATACATTTTAGGAGTGTTCTCGCTTAGTTCTATTCCGTCTGATAGGGCACAACCTGCAGAATCATTGAAAGCTGCAACGGTTTGGGCTGCTGGTGTTGATGTTGAAAAATATTTGTTGAGTTCTAAACAGGTTTCAAACTTTAGACAAAATATTCTAATTGAGCCGGAGAATAGTATAAGTGGTATGAGAGGCTCTTTTTTGATTATTTCACTATTTGGGATTAAACCCAATAGTTCTACGAGTTGGTCAATTGTCGCAGAGATAAATCAGAATTCCGGAAATGTAATTGAGCTTTCAAAAACAATAAAAGAAAAAAATGCTTATGAACAAGTCCTCAATGATATTAAAGATAGCAAGCAAATGCTTACTAATCTAGTTGCTCAGGCAGACGGCATTCAACTTACCGGAAACAAATTAAATACTGCAAGGCACTTTTCTAATGTTCTTTTTAATGTAATGCGCGGCGGGATATTCAATGACTCTTATTATGTTGAGAAAGATGATTTTATCTCATTTGTTAAAAAAGCCAACCCATTTGTATTTGAGGCACATAAAAATTTCCTTAAAAATCTGAAAGATCAACTAGCAATTTCGGAATTAAAAAGTACAGTTAGCAATGTTGGCGATCTGCATTTTACAAAATTAGCCTTTGAATATTTACCAATAACATTCAGCAGAAGGCATGGTGACCCGAGCAGACCATGGAATTTATTTTCCATTGATATTAAGGACTCGAATAATCATAAAGTACTTAACTACCAGGGTAATTGGCGGGATATATTTCAAAACTGGGAAGCCCTTGCTTTATCATATCCTAAATTCTTAGAGTCAATGATTGCTAAGTTTATTAATAATTCAACAGCGGACGGTTACAATCCTTATCGTATTTTCAGGGA
>DATHSU010000242.1:0-5813 GCA_035463895.1 Ignavibacteriaceae bacterium
GGAGAACTACTTCCACATCAAAAATCAAAAAAATCAGTGCTACCACATAAAACCGGATGTTAAATTTAATCCATGGTGAACCTTGCGGATTTTCACCGCATTCATAAGTAAGCAATTTTTCATGGGTTGGTCGGTGAGGTCTAAGCAGCCTGGCAAAATATATTACGGCAACCACAAATAGGATGGCGACTAGTATGAAAATAAAAACTTTGCCGAATTCTGTTAACATTAATTATTTAAATTTTGAGCCAAAATTAACACTATGGTTGAGTAATGTCAAGAAATGATTATTGTGAACATTGGATGTTATCAATCATCTTATTTTGGTTAGATTTAATTTAAAATATGCATACTTTTGCAATAACAAATCTTTTATACTTTGTATTTGATAATTAACTTTAAGAAAAATGGCTAATTCCGACCAGCGCTCATCAAAAGCTGTTATAAATATATCTTATCTGAAAAAAAATTACCTGAATCTGCGGAAAAAAGCTAACGGATCCAAGGTAATGGCGGTGGTAAAAGCTGATGCTTATGGTCACGGTCTTAAAATAGTAGTGGATGCCTTAAATGAACTTGGAACACTAAAACCTGAGTATTTTGCAGTTGCTTTGGCTGATGAGGGTGCAGATTTGCGAAAGTTAAAAGTTTCACAACCTGTGCTTGTATTTGATACGGTTACAAAGGAAACTGTACATGAATATTTTAATTACAAACTTATTCCTAATGTTTTTACTTATGAACATTTAAATATTCTTGAGGAATATGCTAAAAGATTTTCTTCTAAAAATTTCACAAGAAAATATCCTGTTCATATTGAAGTTGATACAGGAATGAACAGATTAGGAATAGATTATAAAGAAGCTTTCAGTTTTATCAGTTCATTGAGCAAACATCCAAATTTTTATGTTGATGGCATATACACACATTTTGCAACTGCTGATGAAAAAAATAACGCTTTTGCAAAACTTCAATTAAAAAGATTTGCTCAACTTGTTAATATATTAAAATACAACAATATTGATTTTGGTATTGCACATGCCGCTAACAGCGGCGCTGTTATTAATTATTCAGACTCATATTTTGATATGATAAGACCAGGTGTTTCTTTATATGGATATTGTCCTTCAGAAAATACAATGGAGTCGGTTAAATTATTTCCTGTTATGTCAATTGAAACAGAAGTAGGTACAGTTAAAACTATTTATCCGGGCGATACAGTTAGCTACGGAAGACGTTTTAAGGCAAAGCATAAAACAAAGATCATTTCTCTACCGATTGGATATGCAGATGGATACAGAAGAAGTTTTACCAATAAGGCAAAGGCTTTAATTAACGGAAAGTTTTATTACCAGGTTGGCACCGTTACTATGGATAGAATTATGTTTGATATTGGAAATGATAAAATTAATGTTGGTGATAAAGTTATTTTGCTTGGAAAACAAAAATCAAAAGAAATTACTATATGGGATTGGTCTAATACACTGAAAACAATTCCCTACGAAGTTACTTGTTTAATCAGTAAAAGAATGCCAAGAGTTGTAATAGAGTAAATGGATTTAATAAAACAATATATAACTCAGAGTATAACTGCGGCATCAAACAACCTGCGTTTGAGTTCTCAGCAGATTGAAATAGTTGCTCTTCTTAAAAGCGTTATAAATAAATCCGACGATCTTGGTAATGATCTTATTAATATGAAAAAGATCACTGAACTTTCGACGCTTGCAATAAGGTTAAATGATATTTATAATTTCCTTACACAGAATCAACTTGATTTAATAAAACTATCCGATCAGTTTAAAGATCATAGCCGTTATCTTATTAAAGATCTCAGTCACATGCTGGAGAATGTAACACCTGTCGCTTTTCAAAATTCTTTGGATAAACTTTATAAAAAGCCGGGTAACTCTGTTGAAATCAATATTGACCTTTCAAAGCGAAATAACGAAAATGAACCTTTTACAAAACATGAACAGAATACGTTAAAGGAAAAACTCGTTCTGGATGAAGTATCTGAAGAAGATGATATTTTCTTTCAGAATTATGAAGCAGCTATACTGAAACCAATAAAACCATTAGACTCTTTTCTCAAAGATATTTCTAAAAATGAAATCAACTTTGAGCAAATTCAAATATTTGCAAATATGATGAATGATAATGCAAGATTAAGTTCTAAAATCGGTTTCGAAATTATTGCCAATATGCATTATGTTATTGCTAAAGCATTGAACCTGATAAAAACAAGACATCTTATGCCCGGTAAAGAAGTGCTTGAAAGTATTAGAGCCTGTCTTATAGTTATTGTTGCTGTAGTTAAGGGTAAAGAAGTGGATATTACAAATTATCTAAATAAAGCCGAGGAATTCGGCAATCATCTCGCAACAATAAAAGTGAGGGAATAAACTATGAATTTATATGCAATTATTATGGCTGGTGGTGTTGGATCCCGTTTCTGGCCGCGGAGTACGAAAAAAACACCAAAGCAGTTTATCCAGATGATTGGCGATAGAACTCTTATTCAGGATACAGTTAAGAGATTAGACGGACTTGTTAAAGATGAAAACATTTATATTGTCACGAACTCATTACAATTAGATGAATTAAAAAAACAGCTTAATAAAATTCCTTTCGAAAATCTTATTGAAGAACCCTTCGGAAGAAATACTGCTGCCTGTATTGGTCTTGCTTCTGTAATAATAAGTAAAAAAGATAAAGATGCTGTTACAGTTATTTTACCTTCTGATCATATTATACACGATATTACTGAATTTCATAAATCTATTTTGTGTGCTGCAAATTTTGCCAATACTTCAAATGGTCTGGTTACAATCGGCATAAATCCAACTAAACCGGAAACGGGCTTCGGCTATATTCAAATTGATGACAGAGCTGTACAGGATAATATATTCAGAGTTTATACATTTGCTGAAAAACCAAATTATGCTACTGCTATCCGTTTTATTGAGAGTGGAGACTTTTTATGGAATAGCGGAATATTTATCTGGCGCACAGATTCAATAATTAACGAAATCAAAAGTTTAATGCCTGATTTGTATGAGGGGCTGGAAAAAATTGAAAAAGTGCTTGGTAAAACTGATTATCCTGAATTACTTAATAATGTTTATGGTCAATTAAGAAAAGTATCAATCGACTATGGCATTATGGAGAAATCCAAAAGAGTATACCTCACAAAAGGTAACTTCCGGTGGAGTGATATCGGTAGCTGGGAGGAAGTGTATAATCTATCAGAAAAAGATAACGATGGCAATGTTATTCAAGGACTTGTCTACACCGATATGGTAATTGATTCATTTATTCACTCTGAAGATAAGTTTACTGCGGTTATAGGCGTTGATAATCTTGTTATCGTCAGTTCGAACGATGCTGTTCTTGTTTGCCGTAAAGATAAATCGCAGGAAGTAAAAAGAATTGTTGATTATCTGAAAATAAATAAACTGGATCAATTTCGTTAGTGATTTTACATCAGTTGTTAATTTGGTTGCTTTTTAACTAAATACTAAATTTGTAATAATAATATTTAAACAAAAGGTTAACAGTACGTTTTTGATACCTTCCGGTTTATTCATCTATTATCATCATTAATTTTTTAGGTGCTTGTTTGCAGATTGTAAAATCACCATTAATAGAAACGACAGAAGTACAGGAAAATATCTTTATTCAAAAAGTGCATTCACCTGAAATAGCCGCTGAAGCCAAACCGGGAAAATTTTTAAATATAAGAGTTTCTGAGACAATCTATCCACTGCTCAGAAGACCGTTCAGCGTCTGTGATGTTGATGGTGAGTATATATTTCTGATGTATAACGTTACCGGTGAGGGAACCGGTTTATTAGCACATAAGATGCCCGGTTCTTTTATCGACATTTTGGGTCCTCTGGGAAATGGTTTTAATATCGAAGGCGATTATGATACAGCAGTTATTCTTGCCGGCGGATTAGGAGCAGCTCCGTTTCCTTTTCTTACACGTAAATTAGATGGTAAAAAAAATATTTTATCCTTAATTGGCGGCAGAAATAAAAAAGATGTAATTACTTACAATCTTAAAAATGTACTTACCGCCAGTGATGATGGCTCTGAAGGAATGAAAGGAAATGTTGTTGATCTATTCAAAGCAAACCTGAAAGAACTGACTATAAAGAGAATTAAAGTATTTGCTTGCGGACCGACTCCAATGCTTAGAGCATTAAAAAATGTTTGTATCGATAATAATATTAATTGCGAAGTATCGACAGAATGTGCAATGGCTTGCGGCTTCGGAATCTGCCAGGGTTGTCCGATTGAATCATGTCAGAATCAGGACACTTATCTTCTTGTCTGTAAAGATGGTCCCGTTTTTAATGTGAAAGATGTTCTGCTATGATAGCCGTTGATCTTACAGTAAATATTGGCAAATTAAAACTTCGTAATCCTGTAATTCTTGCTTCAGGTACTGTTGGTTATGGAAATGAAATTTCTGAATTTGCAGATTTAAGTAAACTTGGTGCAATCGTTACAAAATCATTAAGTCTAAAACCAAGAAAAGGAAATCCTCCACAAAGAATAGTTGAGACTCCTTCAGGAATGCTTAATGCAATTGGTCTCGCTAATGTGGGAGTTGAGGAATTTGTTAAAGATAAAATACCATTCTTAGCGCAACACGATGTACCTTTAATCTGCAACATAGCTGCCTCAACTGTTGAAGAATATGTAGAATGTACTAATATTCTGAATGGTGAAGACATAATTAAAGCATTCGAAATTAATGTATCCTGTCCGAATGTAAAAGACGGCGGACTTCAATTTGGTAATGATATAAAGTCTGTAGGAAAAGTTACTGAAGCTGTAAGAGCGGTTACCGATAAATCTTTAATCATAAAATTATCTCCTAATGTTTCTTATATCTCTGAATTTGCCCGGGTTGTTAAGGATGCCGGTGGTGATGCTGTTTCTGCAATTAATACTCTGGTGGGGACCTCATTTAATATTTTTACCAGACGTCCTAAAATTCACAATGTAAACGGAGGGTTATCAGGACCGGCAATTAAGCCTGTAGCATTGGCAAAGGTTTTAGAGATCTCCAGAAAGGTTGATATACCTATAATTGGTATTGGCGGTATAATGAACTGGAAAGACGTTATTGAATTTATGATAGTTGGGGCTTCAGCGGTACAGATAGGTACATTAAATTTTATTGATCCGACTTCTTCCGTTAAAATTGTAAATGAGCTGGAAGAGTATTGTACTAATAATAACTTCAAAAAAATCTCAGATTTAACTGCATCATATATCATTTAGGTATTATGACTGATTTCCAGCAAACATTGGATAAATTATTTGCACTTCATACATTCGGTGTGAAGTTGGGTCTTGATAATATAAAAAGCTTTATGAATTACCTGGGTGATCCGCAATTAAAATTAAAAACAATTCATATAGCTGGTTCAAATGGTAAAGGCAGTACTGCGGCTTTTATTTCCAGCATTCTTCAGGAATGTAAGTATACTGTTGGTTTGTACACATCACCTCATTTTGCGAAATTTAATGAACGAATAACGATTAACAGAGATCAGATTTCAGATGAGTACGTTGTTGACTTTATTAATAAACACCAGAAATTTATTGATGAGAACCAATTAACATTTTTCGAAGTAACTACTGCAATGGCTTTTCAGTACTTCTTTGATTCTAATGTGGATTTTGCTGTAATTGAAACAGGACTAGGAGGAAGACTTGATGCAACTAACGTGCTTAATCCATTATCTTGTGTCATAACTTCAATTAGCCTTGAGCACACAAATGTTCTCGGTGAT
>DATHSU010000243.1:0-15094 GCA_035463895.1 Ignavibacteriaceae bacterium
TACATTGACCGGTGCAAACTTCCAGGGAAGTCCTGTTTCTCTTCCAATGGATATGATTAGTGCCGCGGTTACAATGGTCAGTGTTTTATCAGAAAGAAGAATGAATCGACTTAATAATCCTGCATTAAGTGTGGGACTTCCGGCATTTCTTACAAAAGGTGCGGGAATGTTTTCCGGTTTGATGTTAAGTCAATATACTGCTGATACATTAATTGTTGAACAGAGAATTTTATCAACTCCGGCTTCGATTCAATCAATACCCGCTGCTGCTGATCAGGAAGATTTTGTTTCTATGGGAATGAATACCGCACTAAAGAATAAACAAATATTAGATAACGCTTATGGTATATTGGGAATCGAATTTATGGCTGCTGCTCAGGCACTAGATTTCCGCGAACATCAAACAGGTAAAGGTGTAGCGAAAGCAAAAGAAATAATCCGTAAGCATGTAGATTTTCTTGATATAGATCGTCCGCTTTATCCGGATCACAATAAGATGAAGATACTTGTAGCTTCTTGTCAGATATTGTCGGAAGTTGAGAGTTTAATTGGAAGTCTGGAATAAAGAATAGAACACAGATGACGCGGATTTAGCGGATTAGCACGGATCAGATCAGTTTTTATCCGTTGCATCAGTCCAATCCGTGTTCCATTGTGATTAAAATATTCAAGGATTAAAATGGAAATAATATATCTCATAATCGGTTTAGTAATTGGATTTGTTATTGCTTTTCTATTCCTGAAGAGTAAGAAAACCGTTCCAATTGAAGAAGTGAATAAATTAAATGACCAGATCAATTCGTTAAAAGTTGATGCTGGTAAACTTTCTGAGCGTATTAACCTTCTCGATAAAGATAAGTCTTCGCTCCAGGCGGAGTTAAAAGCTGAAAGAGACAAATCAGAAAAGCTGACATCAGAGAATTCATCACTTAAATCTGATTATGCTAATCTTCAGACAAAGCTCTCAGAACAAAAGGAAGAAATTGAAAAACTTCAGGATAAATTCATAAAGGAATTTGAAAATCTTGCTAATAAAATATTTGAAGAGAAAGGAAATAAGTTCACCGAGCAGAATAAGGAAAAGCTTAGTGAAATATTAAATCCCTTAAGGGATAAAATGTCTGAGTTTGAAAGAAAGGTTGAAGAGACAAGCAAAGAAAGTATTAGAGGAAACGCTTCGCTCAGAGAGCAGCTTCAGATGCTGAAGGAAATGAATCAGAAAATAACACAAGAAGCAACAAATCTTACCAATGCTTTAAAAGGACAAAGCAAAACTCAGGGTAATTGGGGTGAGTTCATTCTTGAAAGCATTCTGGAAAAATCGGGACTTGTAAAAGGGAGAGAATATGTTGTACAGGAAAGCATCACTTCAGAATCAGGAAAACGATTTCAACCGGATGTGATAATTAATTTACCTGAAAATAAAAGTATAATTATTGATTCTAAAGTTTCTTTAGTTGGTTATGAGAGATTTATTTCTTCTGACGATGAAAGAGAAAAACAACTTGCGCTACGTGAGCATATAAATTCAATTCGCTCACACATAAAAAGCTTAAGCGGAAAAAATTATCAAAACCTTTATCAACTTGATAGTTTAGATTTTGTACTTATGTTTATGCCAATAGAACCGGCATTTGCTTATGCTGTTCAAAATGATGCTTCACTTTTTAGTGATGCTTTTGAACAGAATATCGTTATAGTAAGTCCATCAACTTTACTTGCTACTCTTAGAACAATCTCAAGTATATGGCGGCAGGAAAATCAAAACAGAAATGCTTTGGAAATTGCCAGACAAAGCGGTGATATGCTCGATAAGTTTACTGCTTTTGTTGATGACTTGATGTCCGTTGGTAAAGGTTTGATCTCAGCAAAAGATAATTATGATAAAGCAATGAATAAATTGGTTGATGGAAGAGGTAATTTGGTTAACCGTGCAGAAAAAATTAAAATGCTTGGTGCTAAGGCGTCCAAATCACTTCCTCCTGCAATTCTGAATAGATCAAAAGAAGATACAGACGAATAAAACTATACTTTCATGGCTGTCACGGTACGACCGTGACAGCCAATTGAGTATTCATCAATAATTCATTAAGGAGGCACCATGAAAAGAATAATAATTCCTTCTCTGCTCGCAGCGATCGTTGTGTTCATCTGGATGTTTATATCCTGGACGGTAATACCGTGGCATAATATGGATATGAAAACAATAGATGATCAGGCACTTATTGAACAGATGAAAGTTTCATTGACGGAACCAGGAATTTATCTTTACCCCGGGGTACCTGAAAATGAAAGTGATACAGGTATGCAAAAATGGTTAGACCAGCACAAAGCCGGACCATTAGTTCATTTTATGGTTTACAATCCGCAGGGTGCAGAGTGGGATATGGCAATGCCGATGCTAAGTAGTTTTTTTATCAATTTTATTTCTGCTTTTATTGCTGCTGCATTACTTATGATGACACTTGCACAGAATCCGGGATTTTTTAGAAGAACCATTTTTGTAATGATGCTCGGATTGTTCGCTGGTTTTGTCGGTCCATTTGTTGAATGGAATTGGTGGAAGTTTCCACTTGGTTATACCATTGTTGGTGTAATTGATTTATGTATTACCTGGTTTTTAGCCGGTTTGGTTTTAGCATGGAAGATTAAACCGTAAAAAATTTGTCGCTGCGACGTTTCAGTCGCACTGATATGGATAGAGATACTAATTTGCTGGATAATTGATGATAGTAAGACCACCACAATCACCGGAAGAGTTTGAACGATACAGAGATCTTCGCTGGAGAATTCTTCGTGCACCGTGGAATCAGCCGAAAGGTACTGAGGTGGATGAACTTGAAAAAAAAGCATTCCCGATTATGGTTTGTGAAAAGGACGGAATTCCGGTTGGAGTCGGTAGAGTTCATTTCAACTCTGAAGAAGAAGCTCAAATAAGATCAATGGCTGTGGAAGAAGAATGGCGTGGAAAAGGAATCGGTTCTATTGTTCTTAAAGAACTTGAAAAAACAGCTGTTAACAAAGGTGCAAAGAAAATAATTTTACATGCAAGAGATAATGCCGTTAAGTTTTACGAGCGTAATGGTTACAAAATTGTTAAACCTTCACACACACTGTTTGGAGTAATTCCTCATTACTTAATGGAAAAGGAAGCCCCCTAATTCCCCCTAAGGGGGACTTTGGAAAACAATTCCCTTCCCCTAAAGAAGGGCAAGGGATGGGCTTCCCATTTTTACAATTTCATCAAACTCTTCCTTTGAAACTGGCATAACCGATAAGCGATTTCCACGTGCAATCAGTTTCATATTTTTTAATTTGGGATTTGACTTAATTGCATCAAGTTTTACAGGATTATTAAACTCTTGTTTGAATTTTATATCAACCATTATCCAGGTTGGATTTTCATGAGCAGCCTTAGGATCGTAATGATCATTATCCGGATCAAATTGTGTATGATCGGGATAACCTTCCTTTACAACTTCACAAACTCCCATTACTGCAAGAGGATCAGAGTTACTGTGATAAAATAAAACAAGATCGCCTTTTTTCATTTCATCACGTAAAAAATTTCTTGCTTGGTAATTTCTTACGCCATCCCAGTATGTAGTTTTGTTTTTACTTTTTATCAGATCCTCAAACGAAAATTCTTCTGGTTCTGATTTGACAAGCCAATAGTTATTCATTTTACTCCTAACAGGATTAAAACTAGTGATTCATTAATTTATGATCATTTAGTATTGTATTTATCTCAAATTCCCTTTAACCTAAAACCCGATTCCTTTCGCAACAAAAAAAGATTTATCCGGCAGAAGTGAAACATCTGTTAAATTTAATTTATTAAGCAACACTCTGAAAGTATTAACTGATGAAATGTTGTCATAAAGTTCATTATAATCACCATCAGGAAAATAAAAAGCATTTAACATCGAATGAGACTCTGCAGCTTGTTCTTTCTTATCTTCTAGCCGGCGGAAACCATGATCACCCTGGATTATTATAACAGGTTTATATTCCAAATTAGTTAAAATATGCTCTACTATTTGCATTAAAATTTTATTAGTGTATTTAAGCTGTTCTAAATATTTCCACATATCAGACTGATCGCTTGCGTAAGCAGAATGCATCAAATTTCCTTTTGCATCAAAGTAGTATGGTGAATGTGGAATCATAAAATGAACATAAGCGAAATAAGGGGATTGGTTTTTATTCGAAGCAAATCCGACTAATTGTTCGGTCATTTCAATGTTTGTTCTATAGGAATATTGATCTGAATGAAAAGTTAGTCCGAACATTGAACCGATTAAACCAATATCAATAAAAGGTTTGAATAAAGTGCGCTGAAAAAATCCTGGTTCATCAATCACGTCAAACCTGTAAAATTTTGGCTTGTTAGATATATCGAACGAAGAATAATTACGGATTTTGTATCCGGAAGATTTAAGAATTTTAACAAGTTTGTTATTCTTTATTAAGTTAAACAAATTTGGATAATGAGCGATGGTTAATTCTTTGAATGATTCATACTCTAAGTAAGATAAGTTTAGAGTAGATGCTAAGGTAAAATGTGTCTGGTTATAACTGCTTCTGCTTTTTTCAGCAATGTAGAAGTTCCTTTCACCAAGGAATTCTCTTAATTCCGAGTTGTCATAGTTCCAGTATTTTTTAATACTTTCAAAATTAGTATACGAATCAAAAATAATGTAGTAAATGTTTGGCAGTTCTTTATTATTCTTCACATACTCAGGGTGCAACTGTACTTTATCGCTTAGTCTGATTCGTTTGGGTTCAAAAGTAAAAAAGCTGACAATCTCAAAAGCCAGGAAAATTACAAGCAAAAAATTCAGGTAATTATTAAAACGTATTAATTTGAAAGGCAGTTTTAAAAAAGTGAAAAGCAGTATTGATAGAACAATCAGCAATAAGAATGAGGAAGCTATTAATTGATTTCCGTTGAATAAATTATCAGATACTTCAGTTAATAAGTTAAAACCGAAGAAGTATTTACTAAGCAATAATGAATTAAAGGCATAACCTAAAAACAGAGTGGCCGCTATTGCAGAGTTTATTTTATTTTTTAGTATAAGTTTTGAGAAAGCATAGCAAAAAAAAGTGAGCATTAGAATAATAACAAAAGCAATTATCATTTCACCTGCTGCAACCGGATAATTGGATTCAACAATCACACGATACACACCAAAAGTGTATACAATCGATATAAGCGGTGTATGTAATATTAATTGTTTTTCATTAATAGTAGAAATTAATTTTATAATTTTATTCATTTAGTATGCTGATTAATTCCTTTCCATTAAATACAATACTCTGTCAGATGAGTTTATTTTTTTCTTTGCGATAATTCTGAAAAACTTTTCAAACTCATTTTCAAAATTTGACTGATTATAATCTGAAAAAATATCCTCTCTGCTGCGGAGTAAAATCTGAGTATTTGCATCATCCTTCGGAATAAATTCTATAAGTAATTTCCCGGAAAGATCAGCAAAAAACTCTGCGATAGAACGCAGTGGAATGTTATTAGTAATAGCCAGGTGATGAACCAGTGCAAGAGCCATAACTATTTCAGCCGATGCCCTCTCTGTTAATGATTTATGTTCCGATTCTGCCCAGCCCGATGCACTGCTTGGATTAACCAGATCCATAACTAATGGCAAAATATTTTTTTTATTACGGGATTTACAATCGACATATACATTATTTACAATAACGGGATCAGAATCAAAACAAATTACTCTTATATTTTTTTCCGAGGCAATCTTGCTGAATAAGCCTGTGTTTGAACCAAGGTCCCACAAAGTGCCCGGTTTTATTCTATCAAGAAATAAACTGATTAATTCCTTCTTATGGTTTATATATTCGGGATTGGAGTTATCACCGTTATAATAATTTATCCAGTGCGAATTAATATTTTTCAGCTTTATACTCTTCACTGATGACAACAGATTATCAATCAATCTGTAAAAAGATTTTTTTGAAAAACCTCCTTCCTTCAGATCAGCTTTTTTATCGCTGAATTTTTTTTGCGCTTTTGAATGAAGAGTGATGTGCAGTAAAATTTTCGGATCAATTATGCATTTAAATGGCAGTAATGAATTTGTTAAATCTAATGGAATCCCATCCCTGAAATTATGAAGCAACTTATGTAATCTTAAATCTTTATAAGCCATCAACAACAAAGGTGATAAAAAGTGCTGACAAAATTGTTTGTACGCAATCCACGGATACCCTTCTTTGTAAATCTCAAATGATAAAGTGTCAATAAAAACTGGTTTGGTATCAATAAACTGCACATTATATGCAGAGGCATCCTTCAAGGACATGCTGTAATCAAGGGCGATTTTCTGAATAGTCAATGTAGTAATAGCAGCATCTTTTAACTGTTCGAATGACCACTCATAAGGATACGATATGAAATCAATCTGAACAGGCTTGATAATGTTGTAGCAGTCAAAGTTAAATCTGTTATCATCTAACTCCTCATGTTTTATAAGAAATTCCTCGGTGCATAGTTCGTTATATAATCCGGATTGAATTAAGTGATCATAGTTGTGCCGGTAAGCTTTGTTAACTGCTCTGTATATCTCTTTGTTATGTTTGAAAACAAATCCGCTTGGATCGCGTGATAATAGTAAATCCATTAAAATTTCCGTTTAAGGGTAAACTTTTCGTTCACTTTTATCTTATAATCATATTTTTTACTTTATTAAACAGCTTAACCACGATCATTTTCAATCGTGAGAAGAAAAACAATACAGCCAGTGCGATCGCACTCAGAATCTGAAAAAGAAGACTACCGGTTCCGGGATCTATATAAAGCAGGACTAATTTAAATTGGGATATAATTATAATATCTAAAAAATATATAATATCCATTTTCGCTCTCCTCTCACAATGATTTGCTTATGTATTATAACAAAAAGTTATCACATTTTGTAGGAAAATCGAACTATAAACATTATTTGTTTCTTGTTTACATAGCGAAGTGAATTATATCATTGTATTTTCAGATAATATCATTCAAAAAAGATCAACATTTATCATTTTAGCGTGTAAAAAGTTTCTCGCCTAAAAATTTCTTACACCATCCCAGTAAGTGGTTTGGTTTTTACTTTTCTGCAGATCATTAAAAGAAAAAACATCCGGTTCTGATTTGAAAAGCCAGGATTTTTTTGCCATAAATATCTCTAATGAATATTAAAAGTTGTTTGATGTAAAATATTTCTTATTGTGTTTTATTCTAATCAAAGATTAAGATAAATTTTAAACTAAATTCAGTTAAGAATCGTTAAAAGAAAAATTGAATCTTACAACACAAAAATTAAAAATAAAATTATGAAAGGTAAATATGATGGAAACAATTGAAAAGAAGGGTATTCCTCTTCTAGGTGAAAGAATGCCGGATCTTCAGGTTCAAACAACACACGGAATGAAAAATATTCCCGGTGATTACAAAGGCAAGTGGATTGTATTATTCAGCCATCCTGCAGACTTCACTCCCGTTTGCACAACAGAATTTGTTGCATTCGCAAAAAGAAACGATCAATTTAAAAAATTAAATGCCGAGTTAATTGGTTTATCAATTGACCAGGTGTTCTCTCATATCAAGTGGGTTGAATGGATAAAAGATAACTTAAATGTTGAAATTCCGTTTCCGATTATTGCTGATGATATGGGAAGTGTTGCCATGCAGTTTGGAATGGTACATCCAGGAAAAGCAACAAACACAGTCCGTGCAGTATTCCTGATTGATCCTGAAGGAAAAGTACGACTCATGCTTTACTATCCTCAGGAAATTGGAAGGCAGATTGATGAAGTGCTTCGTGCACTTAAAGCATTGCAAATTTCTGATGCATATAGGGTTGCAATGCCTGAAAACTGGCCGAACAATGAAATTATTGGAGATAAAGTGATTATTCCTCCACCAAAAGATATGGCATTGATTGAGGAACGAAATAAGGAAGAAGGTTTTGATTGGTGGTTTAAGTATAAGACCCTTAACTAGAAAATATCTTTCAGATAAACTCGTTTTTAAAAACGGAGAAGATTAACAACTTCTCCGTTTTCGATAAATTATAAAGGTTTTCTTTTCAAATTTTCTTGCTATTACAAATTCAATTCAATATCTTAACCAAGTTTTATTTCCAATCTTCAGGTCGTTATTTTTTTATTTTCAAAAAAGTGATTAATAATTCTAAACCCAATTAATTAAAACTATTTCAGGAGGTTCGAATGAAAACAAATCTAATAATTTTTCTTACCCTTGTACTGCTTCTGACAGTTTCTTCATTAGTTCTGGCGCAGGCTGGTTCAGTTGAGTTGAGGGATGGCGGAGGAGTGTTTATTAGTTCTCACAGCAGTATTACTGAAGCACACGCAGCAATTACAAATCCTGTGACACAATCCTATATAATAGAAATTCTTTCTGCTTATGATGGTTCTGCTGAAACTTTTCCGATTGTTATTTCTGAAAGAGCCGGAACCAGTACAACAAATACTATAACACTTCGTCCAGCCGCAGGTAACACTGGTGAGGTTATTGTCACAAGCATAAGTGGTAATCCCGTCATAAACCTCGATGGAATTGATTACTTTATTTTAGATGGAAGGCCGGGTGGTATAGGAAACGTACCGGATCTCCTGATAGAAAATACAATCACGAGTGGAACAGCATCTAATACAATTAATATAACCAATGCTGCTACCAATAATATTATAAGGTATTGTAATATTAAAAATAATACTCAGAATACTGCTGGTCCCAGGGCGATAATATTCGGTTCAAGTACAACAACGGGCAATGATAATAATATTGTTGAGTTTAACGATATTATTGGAGGACGCTCAGGTGTTGGTATGGTTGGATCAACCGGAATACTTAACAGTGGAAATATAATCCGTAATAATAAAATATATGATTTTGGTTTTGCCGGAATTTGGCTGCTTTCGAATGGGCAAAATACAACCATTGAAGAAAATGAAATTTATCAAACAACAGGTGTAAACACATCAGCCGCATATGGAATCAACATATCTGTATCCGGTACAAGCGGTGAAAATACAATAAGAAAAAATAAGATTTACGATATCAGACATTCTTCAACTTCTACTTCAGCTTCAATAAGAGGCATTTACGGGACACTTGCTGCTGGTTCAATTATTAATATTCATAACAATTTTGTTTCTCTAACTCTGGATAATCAAAACACAGTGAATATGACCGGCATTCATTTTTTGGGATCGAATGACTTTACGGCAAATGTTTATTATAATTCAGTCAGAATTGGTGGAAATCAAACCGGTGGAACCTCCGGTAATATTGTGTCTGCCGCGATGCAACAATCGAACACAGGTACAGGTACGAGCATAAATTTTAAAAATAATATTTTAGTGAATAACCGATCAGGTGGTACATCAGGAGTAATTCATGCCGGATTAAATATGGCTATAATTCCTCCCATTCTCGATGCAGATTATAATGTATATTATGTTACTGATGTTGCAGCTACACACGTTAGTTGGGGTGGAACTTTGTATAATGATATTACACTATACCAGGCTGCCACCGCACTAAACGAACAAAACACTATCTTTAAAGAAGTTACATTTGTATCCGATACTGACCTGCACTTATCCGGTGCATCAAACGGTGATTTCGACCTTGCAGGATTTCCGATAGCGGGAATCACTGATGATATAGATGGTGATTTACGAAGTACAGTTTTTCCATACAGAGGAGCTGATGAAGCCGATATTCCAATCCCTGTTGAACTAGCATTATTTACAGCAAATGTTTCCGGAAATTCTGTTTCACTAAACTGGTCTACAGCTACAGAAATTAATAATTATGGCTTTGATATCGAAAGAAAATCTGATAATTCATCATGGAATAAAATCGGGTTTGTTCAGGGTAGTGGAACAAGCACTGAGATAAAAAATTATGTATTTACTGATAAAAATCTTCAGGCCGGTTTGTATTATTATCGAATCAAACAAATTGATTTTAACGGAAGTTTCAGCTATTATCAATTAAGTGAGAGTGTTGAAGTAGGTGTTCCGGAAGTTTTTGAGCTTACTCAGAATTATCCGAATCCATTTAACCCCTCTACGAGCATAAAATATTCAATTGCAAATGAAACGGCAGTTAAATTAACAATCTTTAACAGCATTGGTCAGGAGGTTGCAGTTCTGGTGAATGAAAGTCAGCAGCCGGGAGTTTACACAGTTAATTTTGATGGCTCTTCACTTTCAAGCGGTGTATACTATTACAAATTAACAGCAGGTGATTTTGTATCTACAAGAAAAATGTTAATGATCAAATGATCTGCTGCTTATAAAAACCTATTCTTTAAGGCGACTTGAAAAAGTCGCCTTTTCTTTTTCATACTATTAAATTGACTATATTTTACCCCGAAAGATTTTATATCTTGCTTCAAGAAATTTATCATCAAAATGATTAAATACTTTTTTATATCTGCATGCTTACTATTTAGCACCATTGAAATATTACCTCAATCAACCGGTGCATTTTCGATTGCCAGGTTAAAATTTGGCGGTGGCGCTGATTGGTATAATGATCCATCCGCGGAAGTTAATCTTTTAAATTTTATTAAACAGAATACAAATATTAAGGTGGATGCACGTTACCATTTTGTGGATATATCCTCCGATGGAGTATTTTCTTATCCGTTATTGTTTATGACTGGACATGGTAATGTTGTATTCACTAATGATGAAGCGAGAAGATTAAGAACTTATCTTGAGAATGGTGGTTTTCTTTATATTGATGATGACTATGATTTGGATAAAGCGCTTCGCCGTGAAATGAAAAAAGTTTTTCCGGAAAGCGATTTTATTGAATTGCCTTTCAGTCACCCGATTTATAATATTGTTTACAGATTTGAAAACGGAGTCCCTAAAACTCACAAACACGATGATAAACCAGCGCAGGGTTTTGGAATATTTATTGGTGAACGGTTGGCAGTTTATTATACGTATGAATCTAATCCAGGTGATGGATGGGCAGATGCTGAAGTTCATAATAATCCACCGGAGGTAAGAGAAGAAGCCCTGAAGTTTGGAACCAATATAGTTGTATTTGCATTAAGTCAATCAGGTAAATGAGCAGCGAGTCAAAATATTATAATGAAATAATTGACCGTCTTGAAGGAACAGACAGGAAAGAATATCTGCGTGATGTTTTCAGGGGTTTGCTTCATACAGGATTGGCAGCAGTTGCATTGTTTGTTTTATTATCATTTGCTGAACTTGCAGGAAATTTTTCATCTTTAGTCCGAACGATATTTGTTTTTGTTTTTCTGATAACAGTGCTGGCATTGTTCTTATATAAAGCCCTGCTGCCTCTGTTCAGGTACTTCAAACTTTTAGGTAAACGAAATTACTTTGAGACCGCAGGTAAGGTGGGATATCATTTTCCCGAAATTAAAGACGATTTGAAAAATGCAATGCAGCTTTTAGCTGCTGGAAATCCAAATCTCTATTCATCCGCACTTATCAATGCTGCGTTTAAGAATGTTTATAATAAAACTTCAAAGCTCAAATTTGATTCAATAGTAAAGTTTGATTCGCTAAAAAACCCAGCTATAAAGTTGTTGGGATTATTGCTTTTTGCATCAGCTCTGATATTTCTTCTGTCAGGGTTTTCAGATGCCTCCGCCAGGTTATTGCAATTTGATAAGGAATTTATTCCACCTGCAAGATTTCACATAAAGGTTATCCCGGGAAATGCAGAAGTGACAAAGGGGTCAACCTTTGATATTGTTATAAGTGTGAAAGGAGATATACCATCAAATATAAATCTGTTTCTTAAAGATGACGAACAAACAGATTATTCTGAAATCAGGTTAACTGCAGATTCATTGATGAATTATGTTTATTTAGTAAAGTCAGTTCGTTCATCGTTTAATTATTTCGTTACAGCGGACGAAATAGAAACTGATAAATACAGAATTGAAGTTATTGACAGGCCAATAATTAAAACTATCTCATTCAAAGTTACTCCGCCGGCATATTCAAAAATCCCTGTATTTGAACAGAAGGATAACGGAAATATTACAGCACTTATCGGATCAAGGATTGATATTTCGCTCAGTTCAACAAAAGAAT
The DNA here is from genome assembly GCA_035463895.1 of Ignavibacteriaceae bacterium. Lineage (GTDB taxonomy): Bacteria > Bacteroidota > Ignavibacteria > Ignavibacteriales > Ignavibacteriaceae > JAGXRK01. The sequence continues at coordinate 12,139 of DATHSU010000243.1, forward strand.
TGTCCAGAGCAATAATAGAATTTAATGATGCAAGCAAAACAGAGTTATCAATAAAAAATAATCTTGCGGATGGAATGATAAGGATAAGGAAAGAGAGTTCTTATAAAGTTATTATAACCGATGGAAAAGGAAATGATAACCAAAACCCGATTTCGTATATAATAACACCTGTTTATGATGAATTTCCCTCAATCGAACTGCTTCTGCCAGGCAGAGATATTTCTCTTGCAAATGATAATCGTGTACCGTTGTTCGCAAGAATATCTGATGATTTTGGATTTACTAAATTAATTCTACATTACAGACTATCAAGATCAAGATACGAACTACCGCAGCAAGAATTCGCTCAGCTTGAAATTCCAATTCAACCTTCACAAAAAGTAGCTGATATAAATTATATATGGAATCTTACTCAATTATCACCTGCAGTTGATGATATCTTTTCTTATTACCTTGAAGTTTTTGATAATGATAAAGTAAGCGGACCGAAATCAGCCAAAACACCCGTTTACAATGTGCGGGTTCCGTCTTTAGATGAAATACTTGCCGGAGCGGATAAAATTCAGAACGAAGCTGTTGATGAATTGAGCAAAACCCTTAAAGAAGCCGAACAATTGAAAAAAGATCTTGAAAAGATCGATCAGGGATTGAAGCAAGATAAACGTGAACTTACTTGGGAAGAAAAAGAAAAAATTGAGCAAGCCCTTGATAAGTTTGAGCAAATCCAGGATAAAATGAGTGACATTCAGGAAAACCTGCAGAAAATGCAGCAGGAATTACAGCAGAATGATTTATTGTCGCAGGAGACTTTAGAAAAGTATATGGAACTGCAGGAGCTTATGAGTGAACTGACAAGCGATGAGTTTAAAAAAGCAATGGAAAAGCTGAGAGATATGCTTGAACAAATGAATCGAAATATGACTCAGAATGAAATGCAGAATCTTAAACTTGATGAAGAGAAATTCAGAAAGAGTATAGAAAGGACGTTAAACCTTTTAAAGAGATTACAGATCGAACAAAAGTTTGATGAAATGTTTAAGAGAACCGAGCAATTAACTGAACAGCAGGAACAGTTAAGTGAACGGACAAAGCAAAGTGAACAGAACAATGATCAGAACTCTGAACAGCTTAGTAAAAAACAGGATGAAATTACAGATCAATTGGAACAGCTTTCAGAAAACCTTGAAGAACTTACAGATAAGATGAGTGAACTTGATGATATGCCATCAGAAGAAATGCAGGAACTGCTTGAAGAATTTATGAAACAAATGAATGAAGAGTTGTCCAAACAGGCATCACAGAACATGAAACAGAAGCAAATGCAGAAAGCTCAGCAGAACCAGCAGCAGTTGAATGAGAATATGCAGCAGATGATGGATATGCTTCAGCAGATGAAGGATCAAATGATGCAGCAGAACCAGATGCAGGTTTTTACTGATATGATGCGTTTAATGGATAATCTTCTAAAAGTTTCTCAGCAGCAGGAGGATTTAAAGAAAGAATCTGAACGACTTGATCCTAATTCAGTTAAATTCACTGAAAATGCTCAGAAGCAAAATTCTCTGAAGCAAACTCTTAACAGGTTATTACAGCAACTTTCCGAACTCTCTCAAAAAACTTTTGCAGTATCACCGGAAATGGGCAAAGCGTTGGGCAGTGCAAATCAGCAAATGGATGCTTCAATTCAAGCTATGCAGAACAGGAATGGAGCCTTTGCAGCAGTTACGCAAAGCGAAGCCATGAAACATCTTAATGAAGCAGCATCAATGATGAAGAATTCTATGGAATCGATGATGCAAAGCGGCGGCAGCGGCGGGGGTATGATGTCGTTGATGCAGCAGCTTCAGCAGATGAGCGGTCAGCAAATGGATCTTAATAATCTAACTCAGCAGCTTCAGCAAATGATGCAGGGGAATATGAGTCCCGGACAACAAGCTGAATTACAGAGACTTGGTCAACAACAGGACTTGATCAAAAAATCTCTTGAACAGTTAAATGAAGAAGCTCGTGTTTCCGGTCAATCAAAAAAAATTCCTGCCGACCTTGAAAACATTGTTAAGCAAATGCAGGAAGTAGTAAGCGATATGGAAACTGAAAAACTTGACGATGATCTTGTTCAAAAGCAGGAAAGAATTTTATCAAAGCTGCTTGATGCCCAGCGATCTATCAATGAAAGAGATTTCGAAAAAGAACGAAGGTCTGAAACAGGCGGGCAGATAGTAAGGGAATCACCTTTGGAATTGAATCTTTCAATTGAAAGAGGCAGAAATGCTATAAGAGATGAACTGAATCGGGCTGTGCGTGAGGGATACAGAAAAGATTTTGAAGATCTGATTCGCCGATATTATGAAGCTCTGCAAAAGCAGGAAATAAATAACTGACACTTAGTTATTTTTGCACTCCTTTTAAGATATAATAATTGATTTCAATTCAAAATCATTATATTTTGGATACATATCTTAATGATTCAATGCTGAACTTTATAGAAAATATTCTCACTCTTCTTAAAGATTGTACATCTGCAGATGATGCTTCACTTCTTTATTACGATGGGTATTCACTTCTTAACTTAAAAAGCACAGGAAATTCCAGCAAAATATCAGAAGTATTAATTTCTATTAATGAACTACTTCATATAGTAAATGATGAGGATTCAATTGCAACAGTTAAATCATCTTTTAAAAACCTGCTGAGTGAAAAAAAAACACAAATAAATTTTTATCAGGAGATAAAACTGTCGCCCAACGACATTAATTTTTATTTATTAATCGCTCAATCTTTTGAGAAGAAAAATAATCCTGTACCGGATTTTCTAAATAATTTCTTCAACTCCCAGATCAAAGCAATAGGTAAAGTATTGCTAAATTATAACACTGATTACACTGTTTTGGCATCTTTAAAGTTAATGGAGATGGGAAATTGGAAAAACTTCTTAAAGGAATTAAATGAAATATCC
>DATHSU010000244.1:0-19187 GCA_035463895.1 Ignavibacteriaceae bacterium
TGCTTATAGTTTAATACTTGAACAAGGGACTATATTAAATAAAATGGTTTTAGACGGGAAAGTAAAAATTCAGGATGCTGACTATGACGCTGAGCTTTACAAATCAACAATTGAGTTTCTTATAAAATCGGGGTTTAAGCAGTATGAGGTTTCTAATTTTTCAAAACCAGGTTACGAATGCATTCATAACAAAACATACTGGGAACACAAGGAGTATCTTGGATTTGGAACATCTGCGCACTCTTTTATGAACGGTAAAAGATGGTGGAATTTTTCAAGTTTGAAAAGATATATAGCCGAAGTTGAAAAGAATAATAATGCTGTAATGAATGAAGAAGTTTTAACAAAAAAACAGATCCACGATGAATATGTAATGCTTGCACTGCGAAGCGGCGGCGTTAACTGGAATGATTATACAAATTGCTTTGGCAGTGATTGGATAAATAAAAATTATAGTTATTTTGAAACACTAAAGAACGATAATTTTCTAAAAATTGATAAAAATACACTATATCTTACGCCAAAAGGTTACTCCGTCTGTGATGAAATCCTCAAAAATATTCTTGATTAAAAAATTCGAATTATGTTAAAATTAAAACTTCACTGGCAGATTGTTATTGCTTTTATAGTTGCCATACTAATCGGTTTATTTATTCCTCAGCAAGTTGATTATGTCAGATGGCTTGGGGACCTTTTTCTCAGAGCATTAAAACTTATTATAGTTCCTTTGATTCTAACATCAATAATTTCCGGGGTCACTAATATTGGAGGAGCGCAAAGTCTTGGAAGACTTGGAATAAAGACAATTTTGTACTATGTGCTCACAAGTTTTTTTGCAATTCTTGCAGGGCTAGTTCTTGTAAATATTATTAAGCCGGGAATAGGCGCAGATCTTGGCTTAAAGATGGACGTACCGGAATTAGCTGCAATTTCAGGCGGCATTGGCGATATTGGAATGAGAATAATTCCTACGAATATTTTTTCTGCTTTGGTTGAAGCTGATATGTTGGCAATCATTTTCTTTTCAATATTATTCGGATACTTTATAACAAAAGTTGAAGGCAAGTATTCAGCCTTTATGATAGATCTGTTCAATTCAGGTTTTGAAGTTATGATGAAATTAACTTCATTTATTATAAAATTTGCACCACTTGGTATTTTAGGAATTGTAGCAGGAGTTGTTGCAGATCAGGCCGCTGATAAATCAAAACTTTTAAGTATGGTAGAACATCTTGGAATGTACATGTTAACTGTGATTTCGGGACTAATATTCCATGCATTCATTACACTGCCATTAATATTAAAATTTCTTGCAAAAGCAGATCCCTTTTTACACTTTAAAGCAATGTCACTGCCTTTGATAACAGCTTTCTCTACTTCGTCATCTTCAGCAACATTACCCTTGACAATGGATGCAGTAGAAAAGAACTCAGGAGTCCCGAATAAAATTTCAAGTTTTGTTCTACCGCTTGGTGCAACTGTTAATATGGATGGTACAGCACTTTATGAGTGTGTGGCAGCAATGTTTATTGCACAGGCTTATGGAATTGAATTAACTTTTATTCAGCAAATGATTGTAGTGGTAACAGCACTGCTTGCTTCGATTGGCGCTGCCGGAATTCCTATGGCTGGACTCGTGATGATCTCCGTAGTTCTTACAGCCGTTGGACTTCCTTTAGAAGGTGTAGGTTTGATATTGGCAGTTGACAGAATTTTAGATATGTGCAGAACCACTGTTAATGTTTGGAGCGATTCCTGCGGTGCTGTAACAATAGCAAAAACCGAAGGTGAAATATTAAAAGTTTAATCAATAAAATATTTATTTAATTCAAAAACGGATTGATGCAATGAAATCAATAGCTGCAATACTAGTTTTTTTTCTATTTACTTTTTCGATAACTAATGCTCAAAACTACAAACAATTAAAAGTTTTTATACACGATCAAATGGTTGTTGAACAGCTTTTCCAGATGGGTGTTGATCTTGAACATTCATCAAGTGAAAAAGATAACAGCATAATTCTTTTCGTTAGTGATGATGAGTTTAATCTCATTAAACAATCCGGTGTGCAATACCAGGTGTTAATTGATGATTGGTCTGAATACTATAACTCCCTGCCATCTCTTACTGAAAATGATAAACAAATAATAAAGAATGACAGCAAAAACAATTTCGGCGTGGAAGGGTTCGGTTTTGGTTCAATGGGCGGATATTATACTTTTAATGAAATTGTTGCTAACCTTGATTCTATGTATGCACAGTATTCAAATATTATTACTGAAAAGTACTCTGTTGGAACGAGTCAGCAAGGAAGAACTATCTGGGCTGTGAAAATTTCGGATAATCCAAACAATAATGAAAGCGAACCAGCGGTGGGATATGATGCTTTAATACACGCCCGTGAACCTCAGTCAATGGCTTCTATGATGTATTTTATGTGGTACCTTCTTGAAAATTATGGAACCGATCCTGAAGTAACCTATTTAGTTAATAATCGCGAAATGTATTTTATACCTTGTGTTAATCCGGACGGATATGAATATAACCGTCAAACCAATCCGACAGGTGGAGGTATGTGGCGCAAGAATAGAAGAAATAATGGCGATGGAAGTTACGGCGTTGATCTGAACAGAAATTTTGGTTATATGTGGGGATATGATAACAATGGTTCAAGTCCTACTCCAAGTAGTGAAACATACCGTGGACCATCCCCTTTTTCAGAACCAGAAGCAGTAGCAGTGCGGGATCTTGCTATTCAAAAAAATTACGGAACTCATTTTAACATGCACTCCTGGCAGAATGCTTTTCTTTATCCCTGGGGATATATTAATCTACAAACACCTGATTCGCTGATCTACCGGGAATTCGCACAGGATATGAGTGCATACAATAACTATGTATACGGTATCAGTGGACAGATCTTGGGTTATAATTCGAATGGCAGTGTAAGAGACTGGATGTACGGTGAGCAAATAGCTAAAGCAAAAGCTTTTGGATACACAGTTGAGATAGGCAGCTCATCTGATGGTTTCTGGCCTCCTCAGCACCGCATATATCCACTTGCTCAGGGAATGCTGAAACCAAATCTATATAATGCCTGGGTTGCTGGCAGCTATGTTAGTCTAATTGATGCCGGATACAGCCAACAGTATTTTAATCCGGGTGACGTTGTTTTTATGAATAGTGTTTTCAGAAATAAAGGTCTTGCAAATAGTGAAAACATTGATCTGCAGTTAAGTTCTTTGAGTCCATACATAACTATTAACAACGGCAGTTCATCGCTTGGTTCTGTACCTTCGCGGGGAACGGCAATAATTGCAACACCATTTTCTTTCACAGTATCATCTTCCGCTCCGGTAGATGTTGAGGCAAGGTTACTTCTTACAACACTTGTCAATAATGCAGCCATTAATCAGGATACTTTAGTAATTCTGCTTGGCACTCCGGTATTCGTTTTTGTAGATACGACAAATAACCCATTAAACTTGTGGACAGTTACGGCAACACCGGTAAGTTCTCCAAAGTGGGAGGCAACCACACAATCTTTCTATTCAGCCCCTGTTTCTTATACCGATAGTAAAGATGGTAATTATATTGCAAATGCTACTGTAATTATGGCGACTACTGATCCTATTGACCTAACAGGTTTAACCAATCCGAAACTATCTTTCTGGACCAGGTATGATATTGAAAGCAACTATGATTACGGTCAGGTAAAAATTTCTACAAATATTGGTACAACCTGGATTCCGCTTGAAGGACAATACACTGAACCCGGAGTAGGTTCTTTCCAACCAAATGGCGAACCTGTTTATGACGGTGTGCAGTCAAGTTGGGTAAGAGAAGATATTTCCTTATCAGAGTATATAAGTTCACAAACCAAAATTCAATTTCAGTTAAGAACTGATGGTAGTGTTCATAGAGACGGATGGTATGTTGATGATATTGCCATTTACTATCTTGGAATTATTCCTGTAGAGTTAATCTCGTTTAGTGCAGAGTTGAATAATAATAAAGCGGTTCTGAACTGGGTTACTGCCAGTGAGACTAATAATTATGGATTTGAAATTGAAAAAAGTCAAAAGCCAAACGTCAATGGTCAAAATAATTGGGAGAAAATTGGTTTTGTGAATGGAAATGGAACTACTACTGAAGTATCAACTTATATATTTACTGACGAACTAACTCAAACTCAAAATCAGAATCAGAATCTTTATTACAGATTAAAGCAAATTGATCTTGATGGTTCGTTTAGTTATTCAGATATAATTGAGATTGAGCTAATAAAAGTTGATAGGTTTTCTTTAGTGCAAAACTATCCTAATCCCTTTAATCCTTCCACAATAATTAGTTACCAGTTACCTTCTAATGGTAATATATCTCTTAAAGTTTATGATGTACTTGGTAATGTGGTTGCAGTATTAGTTGATGAGTATAAACAAATTGGTAGATATGAAACAGAATTCGATGGCTCTGATCTTTCAAGCGGAATATATTACTATATCTTAATTGCAGATGGATTTACTCAAACGAAGAAGATGGTATTGCTGAAATAGTGACAGATGTCGTTATAGTTAATAGTATCATATGAACGCATCTTTCAGTAGTGTTTATAAAAAAGGCGATCATTTTTTGATCGCCTTAATTTTCATATTCAACACTTAATTACTAATTACACTACACCCTGATCCAACATAGCATCGGCAACTTTGAGGAAGCCGGCAATATTCGCACCGTTAACATAATTACCTGGTGTTCCATACTTTTCTGCAGTAGTAATACAGGTATTATGAATTCGAATCATGATTTCGTGTAACCTCTTATCAACTTCTTCTCTTGACCATGGAAGTCTCATACTGTTCTGAGACATTTCAAGTCCTGATGTAGCTACTCCACCGGCATTAGATGCTTTTCCGGGGGCATAAAGTATTTTTGCTTCAGAAAATACTTTATATGCTTCTATTGTTGTAGGCATATTAGCACCTTCGCAGACACACATACATCCGTTAGCAATAAGGGTTTTTGCATCTTCTTCATATATTTCATTTTGTGTAGCACAAGGAAGGGCAACATCAACTTTTATTTCCCAGGGTTTTTTCCCGGGGAAGAACTGAACCTTAAATTCTTTTGCATAATCTTCAACAGCATCTTTATTGCTTGAACGGAGCTTTAACATGTAATTTACCTTGTCACCTTTAATACCATCAGGATCATAGATGTATCCATCCGGTCCTGATAAAGTAACAACCTTACCACCCAGATCATTTACTTTCTGAACTGCTCCCCACGCAACGTTTCCGAAACCGGAAACAGCGACAACTTTACCATCAAATGAAGTGTTTTTTGTTTTTAACATTTCCTGCGCAAAATATACACAGCCAAAACCGGTAGCCTCTGGACGAATAAGTGAGCCGCCCCAATTAATTCCTTTGCCAGTAAGTACACCGGTAAATTCGTTCTTTAATCTTTTATACTGACCGAACATATATCCGACTTCTCTTCCACCAACTCCAATATCTCCGGCAGGAACGTCAGTATCCGGGCCAATGTGACGGAACAATTCAGTCATAAAACTCTGACAGAACCGCATTATTTCCTGATCTGATTTTCCCTTAGGATCAAAGTCGCTTCCTCCTTTACCGCCGCCCATTGGAAGCGTTGTTAAGCTGTTTTTAAATACTTGTTCGAAAGCAAGGAACTTAAGAATGCCAAGAGTTACAGAAGGGTGAAATCTTAATCCGCCTTTGTAAGGGCCGATAGCACTGTTCATTTCGATTCGGTAACCACGATTAACATGGATATCACCCTGATCATCAACCCAGGGAACACGGAACATTATAACTCTTTCAGGTTCAATCATTCTTTCAATAACCCGCATTGAACGATATTCCGGATGACGTTCTAAAACCAAATCAAGTGATTCTAAAACTTCTTCAACGGCCTGATGAAATTCAGGTTCATTTGAATTTTTTGCTTTTACATCTGCTAATATTTTTTTTGTGTACTCGGTCATATTAACCTCAATAATAATTTGTTAAATAGCTTGTGCTGCAGTTTCAGTCTGCACTTTTTATTAATCGGTGTAATTTTCTATCCGGTTTAATACTTTGTAAAACGTGCAATTTGGTTAATCTTTAGCAGAAAAGTCTCCCCTTTTCTGAATAATATTTGCTAAAAGCATTATCTGTCCGAATAAAATTTTTTACTATGTCAAAATTAGCAAATCTTTCATTTAAAAATGAAATTAAATTATAGTTTTATTGTAAAAAGTTGATAAAAAACACTTTAAATATTGTGATGGGTGCTTAAAGAAGATTATAAGCGGTAACCAATTCTTTCAGAAATATTTTTAAATTTAGTGCAAGAATAATCAAAGAATATTCTGAAAGTATGTTTCCGGATACTTGACATAATCTCCACAATTTTGAGGAAAAATATTATGAAAAGAACTGCACTTATAACCTTCACAATTATTGTTTTTTCAGTTCTGCAGATTTGCGCACAGGTTGATGCCCGAATGCTGCAATTCCCCGATGTATCTAAAACACATATTTCGTTTACATATGGCGGTGACGTGTGGATTGTTTCAAAATCAGGCGGCACAGCTCATAAACTAACTACTGCAAAGGGAGAAGAAGTCCTGGCAAGATTTTCACCTGACGGATCGATGATAGCATTCAGCGGCAATTATAATGGAAATGTAGATGTTTATGTTATGCCGTCATTCGGAGGCATTCCAAATCGATTAACTTACCACGGAATGAGCGACCGTTTAGTTACCTGGCATCCTGATGGTAAATCGTTGTTGTTTGCTTCAACCCGTGAAAGCGGAAAGCAAAGGTTTTCTCAGTTCTTTAAAGTTTCTGTTCAGGGCGGTCTGCCGGAAAAACTACCGGTTCCTTATGGCGAGTTTGCTTCTTACTCGCCGGATGGAAAAAAGCTGGCTTACACAAATAAAACAAGAGCGTTCAGAACATGGAAAAGATATCTGGGCGGTACAGCACCGGATATATGGATATTTGATCTTACCAATAAGTCTTCAGAATATGCGATTGAGAGTATCCATAATAACGAATTTCCGATGTGGCACGGAAAAAACATTTATTTCCTCTCAGATAGAGGCAGCAATCAGCGTTTTAATATCTGGAAATACAATACTGATTCAAAAGAGATTAACCAGATAACAGATTTTAGTGAATTCGACATCAGGTTTCCATCACTTGGACCAGAAGATATAGTCTTTGAGGCAGGTGGTAAATTATATTTGTTAAATCTAATAACTGAAAGATATGTTGAAGTAAAAATTAATGTTGTTACAGATAAATCAACACTTATGGCAAGGGTTGAAAATGTGGGAAAGAGAATTTCCAGTTTCAGCATTTCACACGACGGTAAACGAGCCCTGTTTGAAGCAAGAGGAGAGGTTTTTTCCGTGCCTGCAGAAAATGGTGTGGTTATGAATTTAACAAATACTTCCGGAGTTGCTGAGAGATATCCTGCCTGGTCGCCGAATGGCAAGTATGCGGCATATTGGAGTGATAAATCCGGTGAGTATGAATTAACAATCCGTGATTTCGAAAATCTTTCCGGAGAAAAAATATTAACTTCTTACGGTCCGGGGTACAGATATAATTTATACTGGTCGCCTAACAGCAGAATGATTGCATTTATTGATCAGACAATGCAAATACTCATTTACGACATTGATAAAAACAAAACAATAAATGTAGATAAGCAGAAGTGGATGTATCAGGGCAACCTTAATAATTTCTCGGTCAGCTGGTCCCCTGACAGCAGGTATTTGGCTTATGCAAAAGAACTTAATCATAGAAATACAGCAATTGCCATTTTTGATACTAAAGAAGAAAAATCAAACCAGGTAACTTCTGGTTTTTACAGGGACTATTCACCATCTTTTGATCCGACAGGAAAATACCTGTACTTTTTGACCGGCAGAAATTTCAGCCCCGTGTACAGCAATGTTGATAACTCTTTTATTTATCCAAATACAACTCAGATTGCAGTTGTTTCATTAACACCAGATACACCTTCGCCATTACCTGTAAGAAACGATACAACTTCGGTTAAGAAAGATGACGAAAAGAAAAGCGAGGCTAAGGATGATGATAAAGACAAGGATAAAGAAAAAGATAAGCCATCAGAAACAAAAATTGTTTTTACCGGATTTGAAGAAAGAATTGAAATTCTTCCTCCGGCAGCAGGTAACTTTGCAAGCATCAAAGCTGTTAACGGTAAATTAATATATCACAGAGTTCCTAACACAGGTTCTTCAGATAAAACAAGACCGATTTTTATTTATGATTTTGAAAAACGTGAAGAAAAAACAATCATCAAAGATGCTGATGCGTACGAAATATCTGCAGATGGTAAAAAATTGATGTTTGCAAAGTCAGGCTCTTATTCAATTGTTGATGTTGCCCCGGATCAAAATGGCGATAAGAAAATGCCTACCGCTCAAATGGAAATGACTGTTGTTCCACAAGAAGAATGGAAGCAGATCTTTACCGATGCATGGAGATTCCAGAGAGATTTTTTCTATGATAAGAACTTGCACGGTGTTGACTGGGAAGAAATGAAAATACATTATGGCAGACTGATTGACAATGCTGTAACACGTTGGGACGTAAACTACGTTATTGGTGAATTGATTGGTGAGTTAAATGCCTCGCATACTTACAGAGGCGGAGGCGATGCAGAACAAAGTATTAACAGGGCTGTTGGTTATCTTGGTGTTAATTGGGAATTAAAAGACGGTGCTTACAGAATTGCGAAGATAATCAGAGGTGCTCAATGGGATAGTGAAGTCCGCTCACCATTGGAAAGGTCAGGTGTAAATATTAAAGAGGGCGACTACATTCTTGCTGTAAATGGAATTCCAATTGATATAACTAAGGATCCATCCGCCGCTTTTGAAGGATACTCCGGCACCGCTGTTGAATTAGCGGTTAACAGTATGCCTTCATTTACAGGAGCAAGAAAAGTAGTTGTAGAAACTCTTAAGAGCGAAACAAGATTAAGAAATCTTGAATGGATCGAATCTAACAGAAAACGTGTTGAAGAAGCAACCGATGGAAAAATCGGATATATTTATGTTCCCAGCACAGGATGGGATGGACAAACTGAATTGGTAAGACAGTTTGCAGCTCAATACACAAAAGAAGGTTTAATAATAGACGAACGATTCAATGACGGCGGTCAGATTCCGGATCGGTTTATTGAATTGCTGAATAGAAGCCCGCTTGCATTCTGGGCAGTAAGAGACGGTGAAACCTGGCAGCAGCCTCCGGTTGCAAACTTTGGTCCTAAGGTAATGCTTATAAACGGATGGAGTGGTTCAGGTGGTGATGCATTTCCTGATTATTTCCGTAAAGCCGGTTTAGGTCCGCTTATCGGTACAAGAACTTGGGGCGGATTAATTGGAATTACCGGTGCTCCACAATTAATTGATGGCGGATCTGTTACTATTCCTACTTTCAGAATGTTTGATCCGGATGGAAAATGGTTCAGGGAAGGTCACGGAGTTGATCCTGATATTGAAGTAATTGATGATCCATCACAACTGGCAAAAGGAGTTGACCCGCAGCTTGAAAAAGCTATTGAAGAGGTTTTGAGAAGACTAAGAGAAAAATCTTTCGTAAAACCGGATGTCCCACAGTATGAAGTAAGGTAAGGAAAATAATTATATGTTATATAGTATAGGGTATAGAATAAGACGTTGAATGAATCGGCCCATTCAATAAAATAATCATCTATACCTTATACCATAATACCTTTTCACTTTTATAATGTATACCTTTTTTCTTTATCTCATTATTATGAGGTTGCCTATAATTCATCCCCATTTTTCATTATTTTGCAAATAAAAACGACAGGTATTGGTATGCTAAAACGAATAATTTATCTAACAAACTTTTTAGTGATATTTACTTTTACTCTATCTGCACAAACTATAAACCTTAAAATAGTTGAAACATCTGACGTACATGGGGCTATCTTTCCATACGATCTGAAAAACGACAGGACATCAAATTCATCGCTAGCTCAGGTGATGACATATCTTCGAGAAGAACGCTCAAAACCTGATCAACACGTTATCCTTTTAGACAATGGAGATATTCTTCAGGGCGATCCGATTGTTTACTATTACAATTTTGAAAAAACTGATGCTGTTCATATTTACGCTGACGTAATGAATTATATGAAATATGATGCCGGAACTGTTGGTAATCACGATATTGAACCTGGCCACGATGTATATGATAAGTTTGTTAAAGAAATTAACTTTCCCTGGCTTGCAGCTAATGCAGTCAAAACTTCTGACGGCAAACCATACTTTAAACCATACACAATGGTTGAAATAGGTTTATTGAGAATTGCTGTGCTTGGACTTATAACCCCAAGCATTCCAAACTGGCTTCCTGAAAAAATCTGGGAAGGAATGGAATTTCACGATATGATAGAATCAGCTAAAAAGTGGGTTAAGGAAATTAAATTGCGGGAGCAGCCCGATATGATTATAGGATTATTCCATGCCGGGGTAGATTATACTTATGCCGGACAAAATGCAGATTCCTATAAAAATGAAAATGCTTCAAAACTTGTTGCTGAGCAGGTTCCCGGTTTTGATATAATTTTTGTTGGACATGATCACGCTGGCTGGAATTTTACTGCTAAAAATCCTGAAGGTAAATTCGTATTAATTCTTGGCACGCTTGCAGGCGCACAAACAGTTGCTGTTGCAAATCTTACTCTTACTTTTGATAAAATATGCGAGTTGTGGTCTATCGATTCAATTGATGGTGAAATAGTAAACATTAAGAACTATTTGCCTGATGAAGAATTTATGGAAAGGTTTTCTCCTGCTCTTGAGGAAGCCAAACAGTATGTTAACAGGAAAATAGGTGAGTTTGATAAAGCTGTTTCTTCACGTGATGCAATTTTTGGTCCTTCAGAATTTACTGACTTAGTTCACAACATTCAGCTGGAACTTACAGATGCTGACATTTCATTCAGTGCACCTCTTGCATTAAACACACAAATAAAAGCGGGGGATGTTTTCGTAAGAGATATGTTTAACCTTTATAGATATGAAAACCTTCTTTATACAATGAGTTTAAGGGGTCAGGAGATAAAAGATTATCTGGAGTATTCTTATGCAAACTGGTTTAACATGATGAAAGATGAAAACGACAACCTGTTAAAATTTAAGATAGATGGAGAAGGAAACATTCAGTATTCCGAAAGAACAAAATCCCCTGAACTTGCAGAAAGATTTTATAATTATGAATCCGCAGCCGGAATTAATTATGTTGTTGATGTTACCAAACCGGAAGGCAGCAAAGTAACTATTAGCAATTTATCTGATGGAAGAACTTTTGATTTAAATTCAACGTACAAAGTTGCTGTAAATTCTTACCGTGGTAATGGCGGAGGCGGACTTCTCACACGTGGTGCTGGAATTCCCCGGGAAGAGCTTTCTGCCAGAGTTCTTGATTCAACTGAAAAAGACCTCCGTTATTATATGATGCACTGGATAGAAAAACAGGGCACTGTTTCACCAAGTGTTATCAACAACTGGAAAGTTGTCCCTGAAACATGGTGGCAGAAAGGAAAAGCGAAAGATTATAAAATTATGTTTGGAATATAGAAATATATCTAAGTAGGGAACGGACTCCCTGCCTATGCCGGTCGTAGATCCCTTTGGGGCAGGCCGTCCGTCCGTTCCGCTTTTATGTTTCACACTCATTATTTCGGATCAGTCGGGAGACCGATCTCTACATTTTACTTGATTAATAGCATTTTCTTCACAGCAGAATGTTCGCCGGCTGTAAGTTTGTAAAAATAAACGCCGCTTTTCAATTTTGTGCCATCAAACTCAACTTCATACTTTCCTGCTGGTTTATATTCATCAATAAGTGTTGCAATTTCATTTCCGAGAACATCAAATACTTTTATCGTTTGATGACTGCCTTCAGGAGATTGCCAACTGATAATAGTGCCTGGGTTGAAGGGGTTGGGATAGTTCTGTTCAAGCAGATAACCTGAAATAACTTTTTCATTTTCAACGGATGTTGTAAGTGAGGTTGTTATTCTATTCATTATAAAAGGTATATTCGGTCTGGCATCGTACATCATAACAAACTGGTTGATATCCGGTACGTTTATGTTTCTTAAATAATCAACAATTGCCGGCTTAATAGATTGAAAACAAACCTGCGCTGTAATGTGGTATGTCTGTTGAGCTAATGCTGGAATTTTATAATTAACGAAGTCGCTTCCGGTACCTTCACTCAAACCGTCTTTATTAAAATCAGAATCATTCATTGCTTCACCAAATATTGCAGTGGTATCATAACTTGGATGCGAAGACATAAATCCAACAGGTGGAATTCTGTTATCTTTAATATACTCTGCAGCTCTTAATAATGTATAAGTTACACTCTGATCAACATCAACAAAAACACCTTCATAAATCTGTACTTGGTCCTCCTGAGTAATAATGTTGTAATGAGGTTCGTAATCATTATTTATTCCTATAATTTCACCAACGGAATTCCAATAACCTGACTGAAAGACAATATTACCGCCGGAATCTTCAACTTTAAGATGAATCCACATTCTGCGGAAAGGAATTCCGGAGGGAATTTTATGACCGGTTTTATTTTCAATACCAACATTAATTATCAAAGAATCATTTAATACATCTGCAATCAAAGAAAGATCAATTGCTTCCTGAGTTAGTTTTTGTTCGGCAAAACTGATTGTAGTATCAAAATGCTCTGCTGATGCGGTGATGCCGAGAGTGTTAATATTTTGCTTGAGCATACCTAGCATATAAACATTTCCTCCGACGAATTCGTGCTGCCAGTATGGTGAACGAAGAACCTGATGACCGGGGGGAATTGTGGCAATGTCTATTCCATCATTAATAACAGGCATATGACAATCCTGGCATTGAATATCCTGCGCAGGATAGATACTGTTCTTCCACTCAAGATATGGTGTCTGTTCAGGAAACATTCCGGCAATATTACCCTGGTTATCAATATAAGGAGTAAACAATGTATGACAGGTTGCACAAAGCTCGGATTTATCTACGTGCGAAGAATAAACAGGTGTAAAGCCGATAATTGAGAACATCGCCTGAGTATGCGGATTTTCATAAGGACCATAATTTATGCTGTCATTTTCAATTATATAATTTCCTGAATACGATGAAACCATTCCAAAATTATCCTGCTTGATCTGGTGACAGGCAGTACAGCTTACTCCATCATTAGCAATGGGGTTAACTTTCATTTCAGCCATTGAATAATTTTGCTGCCCGTTATAAATAGCCTCTGTGTAGCCCATTGGCGAATGACATTTTGTGCAGGTTGATTCAATGGTTTGTTGAAGATGTGGAAATTTATGAACCTCTTCTGCAACAATTGCCCGCCAGAACGGATCCTTGCTTGCATTTGCCATCATTGTTGGTCGCCAATGTGTTACGGGCGAAATATCCGAACCATTATGATATAAAACGGTTGACATATTACTGGAATGACAAGTTGCACAACTGCCAGAGCCGGCAAATAGAGCTGTTCTGCCTAAAGGCAAAGCGTTCTGAGAAAATGAACTAATGTTCATAAAGACAAAAAACAGAACGAATAAAATTATCTTTTTCATAAAAACTTCCCCTGAAATAGAAGTGAATAGAATCTGCTTACGAAAATAATAATCAGCTGATTAAATTGATAGTAATTCACAAACTAATATTATGAGAAAAATAATTTTTTGTTTAATAAAAAAGGCGACTATAAAAAGTCGCCTGAAGATTAATCCTATCAATAAATTTATTTGAGCAGAACCATTTTAATAGTTTCTCTCGTAGCTCGAGAATCAAGTCTTGCAAAATACACACCGCTTGGATGTTTACTTCCATCAAACTGAACTGAATAAACTCCTGCATCCTGATATTGGTTAACTAAAGTTTCAACTTCATCACCTGCTGCTGAAAATACTTTCAGATTGACCTGCTGCGGAACTCTTAATGAATAATTAATCGTAGTACTTGGATTAAATGGATTTGGATAATTCTGTTCAAGCTGAAATGCTCGGGGTCCGCCATGCGCAAGATTTTTAACAGAAATAAGCGGTAAAGTTTCAAAGCCCTTTATTAGCACATCCGGTATTCTGTCAACTGGCATTCCCAGCTGATCAGTAAGAAGTGTGGCGTATATCTGTCTGAAATCTAATTTATGCTTTATATCTCCACTATTATCAAGATCTGTTAGATCCGGGTTATTACCGACTATTCCGCCATTAACATTCTTACCAATTACAAATAAAGGCGCAGCCGCTCCGTGATCAGTACCAGCACTTCCATTTTGTTTAAATGTTCTTCCAAATTCAGAGAAGGTCATCATTACAGCTTTATCAGCCACACGGTGCAATTCAAGATCCTGCTGGAATGCAGCAATTGATTGGGCAACATTAGATAACAGATTTGAATGGCTGTTAAGCTGATTGGCGTGCGTATCAAACCCACCAATTGAGGTAAGATACACTGGTATTTCCAATCCACTGGCAATAAGTTCAGCAACAATAGCCAGCTGCCTGCCTAAATTTGTATTCGGGTAAGTTGCAAGGTTGGTTGTTGAATCTGCTTTCTCTTTTATTATTTCTGCATAACGGATAGAGCGTGCCGCCACCTCTTTAATATACCTTAACTGATCACCTGCTATTGTATTTGGAGGAGGATCGTTATCTGCAGAACTTCCGTTTATCAACTGGTAAAACTGATTTGGATTCTCGAATGAAATTCCCATTGACCCCTGGCAGGTGCATTCAAGTAAAGCTGACTGTGTTGATCCAATCTGAATAGCCATCGGATGTTCCTGGTTAAAATCAACATAATCAGGAAAAACTTTTGCAAGGTATCTTCCAACCCATCCATCATCTACAACCACATTTGAATCTGAAGCACTTAGCCAGATATCGGTTGAACGAAAATGTGATCTATTCGGATTATTATAACCCACATTTTGCACAACTGCAACTTTACCTTCTTCATATAGAGATTTTAGTGGAAGAAGTGATGGATGCATACCTGTAAGGTTGTTTAACTTAATTGCATCCGCTTTTGGAATGCCTATAGTAGGCCGGGCATTGTAATAAAGACTGTCTTCAATCGGAATGATTGTATTAAGTCCGTCGTTACCTCCGCTAAGCTGAACTATAACAATAACCTTTCCGTTGATAGCCTGAAAATTTAAGAATGATTTTGAAAATGCTCTGATTGGAACATTACCTAACGCCATTGAAACAGTACCGGCTCCGGCAATAACTCCTAAATTTCTTAAAAACGATCTTCTATCCATAACTATCTTTCTACTTTAATTATGTAAGTTGATATTCAGATAATCTCATAAATGCTTTAAAGAACATCTGAAGTCTGTCTTCTGCTTTAGGGTCAAAGGTGGACCAATCATAAACAGCTGCACCGTCAAGCAATGTATTAAGCAAATAAGTTCTTCTGTTTTCACTTAGAGGAAACTGAATAAATATTTTTGCAATGTCATCAATTAATTGAACTGCATTTTCAGAGCTGCTGAAAGTTCTAGCATAATCAACAAGGTTAACCTGAAAAGTTAAACTTCCGCCGTTTGGTTTTTTACCATTAATTAGTGCATCGGTAAAGACGTTTCTGGCGGGGAGAGTAGTTGTATTAATCCATATTCTATCTCCATCCCAGCCGCTTACATTAGGCGGTGAAAATAGCACCTGCTTAGTCTGTTCTGCAATCTGACGCATATAAACATAATCCGGAGTGCCTGCGTTTAATTGTTTAATTGCAGTTATAATAAATTCCACCGGGCTTTTTATTTTTGAACTGCGGATTTCAGTAGAATGGAATAGAACTGATTTTAATAATGTGGAAAGTACCGGTTTAAGTTCATAATTATTGCTACGGAGAATTTCTGCCAGAGTTTCGATGTTAGCTTCATCAGGAACAACATGCACAAATTCATTGTATAGTCCACGACAGATAAAATTGGCAGCTACCGGCTGAGTAAATATTATATCCACAATATCGTCAGGATTAAAATTACCGCTTTGTCCTAAAAAGGTTTTCTCTCCATCATCAAAACGGCTTTCGGTAAAATATGGCTCAAGGCCATTTACCCTCCATCCCGTTAATGCTCTCGCTGCTTCTTTGATATCCTGTTCAGTATAGTTGCCAATTCCAAGCGTGAATAATTCGAGCAACTCCCTTGCATAATTTTCATTTGGCGCACCTTTTCTGTTTTTATCACCATCAAGATAAATAAGCATTGCGGCATCAATATTAACCGCTTTTGTTAATTCAATTACATTACCCATCGCATAATCACGAAATAATTTATTCTGCCAGTACATTCTTTGCGGTAATGAAACTTTTGCAATATCACTGACAAAATGATTATGCCAGAACAAAACCATTTTTTCCCGGAGGGAGTAACCCTGAGTAAGCATAAGATTATACCACCAGTAAATCAATTCCCTTGTACGGTCTGTTTTGTTATCACCAGAGGAATCATTTACCCAGAAACCCGGTGCCGCCGGTACGGGCATATCTACAAGAAGGTGATTATCTACAAAATCATCAAGTGTTGTTGACAGCGCAAATTCAAGATCCTGCTTATTGTAGCCGAAGAGTGTTCTTGCTAAAAGATGTCGCGCAGCATCTTCATCCCAAACGGTAATTTTGTTAAAATTATTTCCTCTTTTCACTTGATAGCCTTTACATTGATTTGGAATTTTGAATAGGAAGTTTGCTTAAGTTAAGAAAAAAATATGCCAGCAATTAATATTTGATATTTCGCAATAAAGAGAAGTGAATAATCTTTTAAAGAAGTTTTTACTCGTAAATTTTTCTATATAAAGTTTTTTAACTCATTACCGATGGTGCAATTTCCTAAAAAAATTACTTTGTTATTCTGCGGCTAAGTAAAATACAAGTGTAGAGATAATGGGTAAAATCACTCCCCTGAAATGATAAAAATCACCTGCTTCAAAAAACCGAGTTTAGTGTTTAGCCCGATACCTGAATAATATTTTAATACCTGTTAAAAATCATATCGTTACTTATAAAATCAATTGGCAGAACTGGCATAGGAATGCCGTTATTCAGTATTCTGAATCTTAGTTCATTTATGAACGGATCCTTTTCAGTGCTAAAAAATCCAGGAACAAATGATGGAATGAATTTACTAATATCGATCAAAGGCCTTTCAGGCATTTCTACTATTTGATATTGTTTATTCCTCAAACCTGCTTTTTCAACTGCAATATTAATCGCAGTTTCAAGGCCACCTAAAACATCAACAAGACCATTACTCAATCCATCGGCACCTGACCAAACTCTTCCCTCACCTATTTTATTAATTTCATCAAAAGATTTGTTTCTACCGTCGGCAACTTTGCTTACAAAATCTTTATACATTTTTCTGATTAAAGTTTCTGCTTTGATTAACTCTTCATCATTTAAATTTCTATCAGGTATTGTAAGTCCAAGCAAAGGTATAGTTGCTCCAAAATTAAGATCTGAAAACTTTCCTACTTTAACGTGATCTGTGGTAAAACCAAGTTTATCTTTTAATTCTGTGTTATAAACCCATAGACCAATAACTCCGATTGAGCCTGTAACGGTATTCGGTGCAGCAACGATAGTATCAGCATACATTGAAAGCCAATATCCGCCGGATGCAGCTACTGATCCTTGTGAAACTATAACCGGTTTTTTACTTTTAGCTTTCTTCAATTCTTCAGCAATTAAATCTGAGGCTAATGCATCACCGCCGGGCGAATCAACCCGAAGTACAATTGCTTTTACATTTGAGTTCTTTACAGCGGCTTCAACATACTTCACAAGGCTGCGTGCTTTTATTCCGGCATCTAATTGTGTTCCACCTATTGCATAAATTACTGCAACAACAGTTTTGCTCCCCCAATAATTATCCCGTGGAAGATTAAAGTCTTTAAGAGAAGCTGATGAAATTAAATTTACTTTATTATTACTTAATGATTTAATAACATCTGTAACTATATCCCATCTTCCGATCGTATCTATAAGACCAAGTTCAAGGGCTTGGTCCGGAGTAAACATAGCATATTCATTTACAAGCTGTTCAAATTTATGATCAGAAAAATTTCTTTCTTTACAAATATCAGTTTTAGCAATACGATAAAATTCATCAACCAATCTTTGTCTTTGTTCCCTGTCTGCATCACTCATTTTATCAAGAGCATAGGTCTCAGCAGCTGTCTTATATTTGAAATATCTTAATTCAGTAAATCCGATTCCTAGTTTTTCCAGCGCTCCTTTATAGAAGGTTCTGCCGAGGACATATCCTTCAAGAGTGATGGTTCCTAACGGATCAAGCACAATCTTATCTGCTACAGAAGCTAAATGATAGCCATCAATATTAAGCCTATCAGCAAATAACACTATTTTCTTTCCGCTATATTTAAAATCTTTAAGCTTTTCTCTTATCTCCCACATCATTTCCCGATTTGCACTAAGACCGGTAAGGTTGATTGCAATCCCAGTTACGCTATTATCATTCTTTGCAGCCTCAATTTGTTTTACCAAATCAATTAAAGTGTTTGAGTTATCAAAAAGCTGGTAACGCTGATATCTGATGCCACCCAAAAGATCAAGTTTAATATATCTGTCTTTATTAAAAAGTTTTGGAAAAACACTTCGATCGTAAGCTCCCAGTCTTATTCCATAAGTGTTAAAAGCATGCTTACTATCATCAGTAAAATGCGATTGATAATTTATTCCAAAATTTCCAAAACTTATTTGTGTTCCAATGTTGAAAGATTTGCCTTCGAAAAATCTGCCCGTAAATCTGATACCATCAAGCGGTTCAAGAACTGCACCGGCACTCCACTTAATTTCTTTTAGAGCTTTTTGATCAGCTAGTATATAGTCACCAAACAAAGTAAGCCATTGATTGCCGAATGGCCTTACAGCCAGATCAATAATTCCACTCTTCTCACCTTCGTTAGGAAGATTTGCCACTAATCCAAGGGAGAAATATCTGTTAAATCTGAAAAGAGAACCGACTGTAATTTTATTTGAAAGTTGAAATAAATCACTTTCACCACTTATCCAGGAATACCCAAGGCCAAGACTA
>DATHSU010000245.1:0-1819 GCA_035463895.1 Ignavibacteriaceae bacterium
GTCGAGACTGTGTGAAGATTCAACTATTGAAGGTAGCGTGGCTGACTCACAAGCAATGTTTTCTCGATAATTTTTCTGATTCCATCAGAAAAAACTCGAAAACCGTCCGCAATAAAAGGTTCTCGAGTAATGAAATGTATCGAGAGAACCTTTTAAGACAGTCCTAATATATCACAAATACGCAACTTGAAAGTTGCGGCTACCTTGTGTTTAAGACTTTTGGGACAGCCTCAGTCCTTTCGGACAACGGTTTTTATACTGGTAAGGTACTGTTGGTCAACCTGATTTAGTTATTAATGAAGAAATGTTATTGGAATCCTGTGATTATAAACCAACTAATTTTATTTCTTTTTATACATCGTCTCTCCATTTTCAGCTGCTTCAATAAAAGTATCAGTTACAACTTTTGCTTCTACTGAAAAAAAAGGAATTCCTTTATAAGTCCAGTCCATATTCTTAATTCTTCTTAATATTTTCCGCAGTGATACCGGATCAATAGTATAATCAGGATTTTTAATTCTAAGGTTATAAACAGAAGATTTACCTGTTTCATTAAAGCAGGTTACAGGTATAATGCCTGTATATAAGGGTACAGGAAACCCGTCTTTCAAAATATCTTCGACAGCATGTATCTGCGTAAGGGCATTTTCACTTTTTGTACCAATACCCAAAATTATTGTTTTATGCTTAATCATTTCGTCAAAAGGAGTGCCTTCACCGAAAGTTGTATCTGCCAGATGGTGATTCCTTGTTAGATTTTCTGCCAAAGGACCCAGTGCACAAATACTATGCGTTGGATGAATACTTCTTTTTACGCCGGGAGTCCTTCTGAACAGCTCTGAAAGCATCCCCATTTCTGAAACAGTTTTAGTAATGTCGAATGTACTCTTGCCGTTTTTATAACGTTCAATTACCTGATAATTTGATCCCATCAGGAAAGACGGCATTGCTAAAGTAATATTCTTTTCTTTGCAATATGCAAGAAGTTTACTGAGCAGTTTACTTATGTTGCCGCTGTACATCGGCATCATACCAGCTAATGAACTGTGCACCATTAAAATCTCAGACCTGCTGTCTATCCTTTGCAGAATATTTTTAAAGACGTCTTCATCTTCAGCAGTTCCATAGAGTAAGCTGAATAGCCTTTTATTCTTAATCTTAAACTTATAAATGGACTCACTGACGGTGTTCCCCGTTTGCTGAGTTAAGACTAAACTTATAATTTTTTTTATAAAATCAGATATTAAATTTTTCACACTCTTTATAGAATTTGTCTAAGTTTATTTTTTATAAAAAGAAAAATATTATTATTCAATTAAAACCAAACTATTTTAACAATTGTGAACAATATTTGAAGCACATAATAATTTTTGAAAGCAACGTCAGCTCTGTTCAAAGTTAATCATTTTTTCATACTTTAATTTAAATTATATTGTAACTTAATATCATTTATGAAAAACTTTTTCGATATCATTAAGAATTATTTCATTAAAATTCAAAAAATCACTCAACCTGCCTTTGCCGGTCGTAGATCCCTTCGGGGCAGGCAGGTCGATCATTCATCCAATCTTCCTCTGCCAAAGATGATATAGAGGTTCTCATAATCGGAAGTTTTAAGTAAATATTACCAAGTTTACAAATTTTACTTAGTGTCTCACTTTGATTGAGCCATAATTATAATGATTCAAGGTGGTACACATTTTGCACATTGCAGAACAAAAATTATCACTTTAAATAATACACTTTTTTATACATTTTGGTTGGTAACAAATAATTAAGAGATGAATATATGAAAACAGCAATTTTAGGTTTACTTTTT
>DATHSU010000246.1:0-7157 GCA_035463895.1 Ignavibacteriaceae bacterium
GGATAAGTTACATCTGTTATGTACTCAACCTTTCCTGTAATTTGTCCGGCAACAGTTGTATTTGAACTATCTTTCCAATTTGATACTCTGAAAGTAAGAATTGAATCATTCACAACTTTCAATAAATGATTTGATGGAACAGTTCCATCCGGATTTAAAGCTTCATTATCCCATTTGCCTTTTGTGAATTTGAATTCCAGTTCATCGCCTTCAATACAAGAAAGAGAAATTGTCCGGGTTGAATCATTCAGCTTATTCAAACTAACCAAACCCGGATGCCAGTTTCCAAGCTTAATATGATTGCCCGATATGAAAATATTTTCACCGGGTTCAACATATTCAGCTATTATCTGAAATTTTATATAAACAGAATCTTGTGAAAAAACCGGTAAGGAAAGAAAAACGACTAAACAGAATATAATTGTTTTCATATAATTGGAGTGTAATTATCAAAACTTTTTTGTAAACAAATATAGTAAATTTCGAAAGTCGTTTAGAATTACTTATGAATAGACAAATTAAAAAAATAATTCTGATAACTTTCATATTATTATCATTCACCGGATGTGTTGAAAGAGAATACTTTGATGATACTGGCGCCGGACCACCTATTTCCGGATTGTTCAAGGAAATTGAGGGATCAATCTCCGGAACACTTACTTCTGAAGATTCGCCTTACTATGTTAAAGACCACATTATAGTGGATTCATCTTCAGCGCTTTATATTGAGCCGGGCGTGGAGTTATACTTTGAAACCGGAAAGACTCTAATTGTTAAAGGTGAATTAAAGGCAATTGGTGAAAGGTTTGCAAGAATTTATTTTCTGCCCTACAGATTTACTTGGGAAGGAATAAAAATACTAAGTGCCGACTCAGAAACATTATTACAGTTTTGTTTCTTTAAAGGAATTGTTTCAACTGATCCGCATTATTATGGTTCCATTTTGATTTACGGTTCCGATGTATCGTTAAGAAATTGCTATTTTGAAAAAAACATTGCACACACCGGGGGTGCAATTGGCTCCCTGTTCAGCACTGTTGAAATTATGAATGTTATTTTCAATGCAAATGAATCACAAAATGTTGGCGGGGCGGTTTCCGCACAATATTCCGATATCAAATTGATAAACAATGTATTTAATCAAAATAAATCTCCAAGTCTGGGGGCGGGAGTTATAATAAGAAATCCTTTCCGGACTGAAATACAGAATCATATTTTTTATAAGAATTTTTATGGCAATGATCTGTCTCATTTAGTTTATTTATCCCCGGATACAACAAATTATATTGAGCAATACAATTATATTGCAACCGGAAATATGAATCCTTTTTTCATTTCAGATAATAATTTCAGATTGATATTTGCATCACCCTGCAGAAATGCAGGTAATCCTGCACCCGAGTTTAATAATACAGATGGAAGCAGGAATGATCAAGGTGCATACGGCGGACTTTACGGAAACTGGTGATCATTATGGAAATAAAATTTGGTGAGTACAAGATCCGCAGTTACGAAAACTCAGATATTGATGCATTGATCAAATATGCAAACAATGTAAATGTCAGCAGATGGCTTATGAATACTTTTCCTTTTCCATATACCACGGATGAGGCAGTTATATGGCTTGCTAACTGTGCAGCTCAGGATCCTGAAACCAATTTTGCTATTGCTGATGACAAGGAATTGATTGGGGCAATTGGACTAAAATTATTTGATGATGTTTTTATTCACAATGCGGAAATAGGTTACTGGCTAGGAGAACCTTTCTGGGGAAAGAAAATTATTACCAATGCTGTTAAGGAAATGACAAAGTTCGGCTTTAATAATTTTAATTTAAATAGAATCTTTGCTAACGTGTTTGAAGGCAATCCGGCCTCTGCAAGTGTACTTGAAAATTGCGGTTACAGTCTTGAAGGTATTTTGAAAAAAGCCGTTTTCAAAAAAGGAAAATTTTTAGATCAATATATTTATGCAATCTTAAAAGAGGAATTCATTAAGCAATATGAATAAAGAAAATCTTCTTAAAGAGTTATTCAAAGAGCATTATAAATCAGATGCAAAAAGTTACGACCCGCTGCCGCCCTCAGGTTCGTACAGGGAATACTACAGAATAAAAAATAACGGCACATCGGCCATTGGTGTATATAATAATGACAGGAAAGAGAATGAAGCATTTATTTCCTTTACAAAACAATTTCTGTCAAAAAAACTAAATGTTCCTGATCTTTATAAGGAAGATCTTGATTCAAATATTTACTTGCTGGAAGATCTTGGTGATGAAACTCTATTCAGCAAAATAGTGAGTCTTAGAAAAGAGGATGATCACGAAGACAAGATAGTTGAACTTTACAAAATTGTATTAACAGAACTTCCTAAGTTTCAAATAGATGCTGCAAAGGATTTTGATTACGCACATTGTTATCCAAGAAAAGAATTTGACCGGCAATCAATGTTATGGGATCTGAGCTACTTCAAATATTACTTTCTTAAGCTTGCAAAAATTTCATTTAATGAACAGCTTATTGAAGATGATTTCCATACATTTGCCGATTTTTTACTATCGGCAGATTCAAAATATTTTCTTTACAGGGACTTCCAATCTCGTAACGTGATGCTGAAAGATGACAAGCCGTATTTCATAGATTACCAGGGCGGAAGAAAAGGTCCGCTTCAGTATGATGTTGCCTCACTTCTGTTTGATGCCAAAGCCGAACTAACATTTGATATGAGATCGGAACTTCTGGACTTCTATACTTCAATTATAAAAGAAAAACATAAACTGGATAAGTATGCTTTTATTGAATATTATAAACCATTTATTCTTGTAAGAATTCTTCAGGCAATGGGCGCATATGGTTTTAGAGGTTTTTATGAGCGCAAATCACATTTCTTAAAAAGTATTCCGCCTGCACTAAAAAATATGGAGTGGCTGCTTAACAATTGGGATACATCATTAAAGCTTCCCCACTTATTCAAGTGCCTTGAACAAATGATCGGCTCCACTGAGTTAAGTAAGTATAGCTATCCGCTTCTCAATGAAAGTAATTTAAATGTAACTGTAAGAAGTTTTTCTTACAAGAAAGGAATCCCTTCTGATAATTCCGGTAACGGCGGAGGATTTGTTTTTGACTGCAGATCAATTCATAATCCGGGCAGATATGAACAGTATAAAGACCAGACCGGCAAGGATAAGGATGTAATTGACTTTCTAAAAAAGGAAAGCGACATTGATAAGTTTCTTGAGAATGCCTTTAATCTTGTTGATACTTCCGTTGAAAATTATATAACCCGCGGATTTACGAATCTGATGGTCAGCTTTGGTTGTACAGGTGGACAGCACCGTTCTGTTTATTGTGCAGAAGAAATGGCAAAACATCTGCAAGAAAAGTATAAAGTAAAAGTTAATCTGTCGCATTCAGAACCTGATAAGGTATGATTCAATGAATGCAATGATACTTGCGGCGGGATTAGGCACACGTCTTAAACCGCTTACAGATAATAAACCAAAAGCTTTAGTTGAAATAAATGAACAAACTCTTCTTGAGCTGGCAATAAAAAAATTGCAAAGACACGGTTTTAATAATATCATCGTGAACGTACATCATTTTCCGGATATGATAGTCGATTATCTTAAGTCGAATAATAATTTTGGAAGCGAGATTTTTATATCTGATGAACGTAAACTTTTACTTGATACCGGCGGAGCAATTAAGGAAATTGAAAAACATATCGATTTTAACTTCCCTGTTCTTGTTTATAATGTTGATGTAATCACAGATCTTAATTTGCAGACATTATATGAGTATCATGAGTCATCAGATAATCTGGCAACTCTGGCTGTGAGGAATCGCGAAACAACCAGGTACCTTCTGCTTGATCGTGATAACATACTTTGCGGCTGGACAAACAAAATTACAAAGGAAGAAAGAATAGTAAGAGATCATTCATTTAAGCTGAATGAATTTGCATTCAGCGGTATCCATGTTGTTAATCCTGCCATCTTCAACCTTATGCCCGTTGAGAAAAAGTTTTCGATAGTTGATCTATATCTGAGGCTTGCACCGAACTTTTTGATAAAAGGATATGACCACTCTGATACTGAATGGATTGATGTTGGAAAGCTACAAAACTTAGAGGCAGCTGAGCGGTTGCTTAATAAGCTTAAAGATACCTATCAAGTTTAAACTTCTCACCCAGATAAAGCTTTCTTACTTCCTCATCTTCAGCGAGTGAATGTGCATCGCCCTGCTTGAATATTTTTCCATCAATCAGAATATATCCGTTATCAACAATGCTTAATGTTTCGTGAACATTGTGGTCGGTAATCAAAACACCTATTCCCCTGTTCTTGAGATTTGCAACAATCACCATAATGTCTTCTACTGCAATCGGATCAACACCGGCAAAAGGTTCATCAAGCAATATAAAATTAGGATCGGTTGCAAGTGCACGTGCGATTTCCGTTCTGCGCCTCTCACCACCGCTTAGTTGAAAGCCCTTACTTTTTCTGATATTGTTTATTGACAGTTCTTCAAGAAGTTTGTCACATTTTTCTTTTCTCTGCTTCGAATCCAGTTTTGTCATTTCTAACACAGCTAGTAAATTGTCTTCAACAGAGAGTCTTCTGAAAATTGAAGCTTCCTGCGGCAGATAGCCGATTCCCATTCTTGCACGTTTGTACATCGGCACTTTTGTAATTTCTTCATCATCAAGAAATACTTTACCGGATTCAGGTTTAATCATTCCTGTTATCATATAAAATGTTGTTGTTTTACCGGCACCATTCGGACCTAACAATCCAACTATCTCGCCTTTGGATACTTTAACAGATGCTTTATCAACAACTGTCCTTTTCTTATAAACTTTTACAAGCTCTTCACTGCGAAGGGTTGTTGCCATAATCCTCTTTCTGTTCAATTACATTATTGAATGCTTTTATTGATCGGAGTAACTGTTCTTTTACTGGTCGGGTTTCAATAAAACTGAATCGTGGAAGTAAAAATGATCGTTCATTACCTATCACCTGCGGTTCAGGATAATACTCGCTTACCGGCTGACCATATAATCTTACTTCACTTACCTGGTTATCTTCAAAATAAACCACTGCGGAATGTGAATTTGATTTTGTTAATCCGTTTGGTTCCTCTTCCTCAAACATATTATATATGCTGTAAACCGTGCCATAAAACTCAGTGCGATTTATTTTATTATCAACAAAGTAAATTAACACTTTGCTTCCGGTTGACTGGTCAAATCTTGTTTTGAAGTTTTCATTCTGCGATAATAAAAAAGCATTACCTTCAACTTCCAGCATTGTAATATTGTTATCTTCAAGATGAATGATGATTGAGTCGCCAGTTAATTGTGAATTTTCGTACCATAATATGGGCTGACGAATATCCGGTCCAAGTTTGCTTGTAATAATTTTTTCTTCACTTCTTAAATAAATGGTTTTATCATTGTCCGAAGCAAATTCACCGCGTATAATTTTAACAGAATCGGTTGCAATAAAAATATCAGCAGTATCGCGGAATGATTCCATTGTCAGTGAATTTATCAGTAAAGTATCAACATTAATCACTTCCAATGAATCTTCAACCAGGCTGATAGTTGAATCTATCTGCATCAGCACAGGATCAATTCTTATAATTGTATATTTTCGCTGCCTGTAATCTTCAAGATGACCGCCATATATTGAAGTACTGTTTTTAATGTTAGTTATTTTAACAT
Source organism: Ignavibacteriaceae bacterium (assembly GCA_035463895.1). GTDB lineage: Bacteria > Bacteroidota > Ignavibacteria > Ignavibacteriales > Ignavibacteriaceae > JAGXRK01. The sequence continues at coordinate 5,731 of DATHSU010000246.1, forward strand.
TACTATTAGCATAAGTGATTTCTGTTTTTCTGAAATGCTCAAGAGAATCAGCTTCAATAATATTCTCAGCATCAACTATCTTCACATTTCCAATAGCAATTGAATAATCCCGCTGCTTGAAATAAGTTAATTCATCAGAGATTAGAGTAGTTGTTGTATCATATAACGTTACATTGGATTGGAAGAAAGCCCTGTCCTCATCAAAATAATATAGACCGCTGTCAGCAGTTAGAATAACTTTTCGGTCATCAAGAGTTACTCCGCTTGTGCTGCGGGACATTCTCAGATTACCATAATAATAACCCTTTTCAGTTTTAATAGTCAGAGTATCCTGAGTTGCTATTACATTGCCTATTAATTCAGCATCATTTCTGCCCAAAAACTGAATAGCTTTATTGCAGGTAATACGAACATCGCCCTGTGTTAGTACAACATTTCCATAAACTTCACGGATTGATTCACTATCAATAAATTTTCCTACAAGACTGTCGCCGGTTACAACTATCATCTCATTCTTGGTTTGCCCAAACAATCCAATCTGGATCAGCATTATATATATTAATAATCTGATCAACTTCATCTACTACTCTTCATTGCTTGTTACAAAAGTGATCCGGTAAATAACATAGTTACGTAGGGATTGATCGGACTCAAAGCCGTAGCCTTCTATCTTTTCTTTTGGAGTGATTATCCTTACAAATCTGTCGGATACAATCTTTCTATCTTCATTCCTCCACATCAGTTCTTCAGTAATCAGGGTTACACTGTCTGATACTGCTAAAACGCTGTCAATTGCCCAAAGGTTATTCGTCCTGTCATCAACTCTTCCGCGTAATGAAGTTAATGTTGTTGTTTTAAATTCATTCTCATCATAAAAATCTATTTTGATATTTTCATCAAGCAGGGTTTCCTTCGATTCATCAAATACTCTTAAATGTCCGGCATTCATAATCGCTTTAATTTTTCCGGAATCAGAAAAAGTAATTACCGAATTCCAGCTTTCCTGTGAAGGAAGTTCCGCAACTTTAATTGATGCATCCACTGATGGTTTTACTCTTTCACTTGTGCAGTGCGTGAAGGAAATCAGTATGATAATTGCTAATAATATTCTCATCTGCGCTGCAACCCAAGGTTAATTAAATCGTGCAAATGAATTATGCCTATAGGTTTGTTTTCATCACTTGTAATGATAAGACTGGTGATTTTAAAGTTCTCCATCTGCTGAAGTGCAAAAGAAGCCAGATAATCTTCCTTCATAACTTTGGGATTTCTTGTCATAACTTCATTGGCGGTAAGATTTTTTATGTCCAGAGTTTTTTCGAGCAGTCTTCTTAAATCGCCGTCTGTGATTATACCGGTTAACAGACCTTCTTTATTTACAACACTCGTAACACCAAGGCGTTTTGAAGTGATCTCTATTATAACAT
>DATHSU010000247.1:0-2447 GCA_035463895.1 Ignavibacteriaceae bacterium
ATAGCTTTATAATTGAACATTATTGTTCTGAACTGATTTTAAAATCTTTTTATTAGTAGGATATGAAGAAGTCATTAAAAATACTGAGTGTTATAATTATAGTGCTGATACTTTTAGGGTTCTGGTCAATATCCAGCAAGAATTATATAATTGATCCTAATAAGTTAATTCAAAATAATGTGCAGGACTCCACAAAAAACAAGGGAAACGAAATGGAAGAAAAGATAAATAAAACAGAATCCGAGTGGAAAGAAGTATTAACCTCCGAACAATATTATGTACTTCGGCAGAAAGGAACCGAGCGAGCATTCACAGGCGAGTACGATAAGCATTTTGAAAAAGGAGTTTATAAATGTGCCGCGTGCGATAATGTATTATTTGAATCCGATACAAAATTTGATTCCGGATGCGGCTGGCCCAGCTTTTTTACGCCATTAGCAAAGGATAGAGTTATATACAAAGAAGATATAAGTTATGGAATGGTACGCACAGAGGTAATGTGTGCTAAATGCGGAGGTCATTTAGGTCACGTATTTGATGACGGACCCGAACCAACCGGACAGCGTTACTGTATGAATTCCGTCTCCTTAAAGTTTGAGAAGAAAGAAGAATAGGTTATTGATAAAACAAAAACTACTCCTCTAAAACTTCACAGGCTTCAAACAGGTTTCCATCCGGATCGTAGAATCTGTAAAATTTTATTCCTTCTGCCTCAACAAGTTCATCAACATTAACCTCCTTTTTAGTCAGTTCATTCCTTGATGCAACTGCATCGCTGGTTCTGAAGATTGGATAAGAACTTCTTTCTTTTTGCGGAACAGTTTTTTCGTCTGTCTGCCAGATAGTAAGACTTGTCGGTGAACCTGTATCAAACACAACCAGCTTTGAAGTATGATCGTCAAAGATCACTTCCATACCAAGTTTTTCTTCATACCATTTTTTTGATAGCAGATAGTTTGATACCCTGATTATTACAGTATCAATTCCTTCAAACATAGGTGTGGGTTTTTTGCTCATAGAATTTCCTTAATGATTTACCGATGAAAGTTAGTAATTGGAATAAAGATGAACAAGGATCTATTATAAGAAGAGAGTAACGTCTGGTGAGTAGCCAGGTATAATTACAAAACTCATTTGATATTGTGCATAATGTGCTAAAGGATTTTTAACCCGGATCGAGTCTTCTGTTTTCCTCTTTAAAAGGAACAGGTAATACTATTTTGCCGCCCAAATCAAACAGATTTTTATTGAATGTATAGTTAAAGTTAATAAATAGTGATGCACCTGTGTTTAGTGATATTTTGGGATAGATTTGATCGTTTAGAAATGTCACTCCAATTCCACCACCGGCAGATAAGGGATAGTAATTAAAAAAGTCACCTCTCTGAATTTCTAAATAACTATATTTTGTTTGATTAGTGTTTGATTCAGTAAACAGCGTATTTTGTTTGCCGAAAGTGATGTTGTAATAATATTTTTCCATAACAACATATCCAAGACTTATTTTCCACCCAAACATAACTGAAGCATTTCCTCCCCAACTAAGACTTAATCCCGGACTAATATAGAAATCATCTTGTGCTTTAATATTTATTGAAGGAATAATAAAACATAAAGCAAGAAAAAATATTTTATGCATTTCAATTAAATTCCTTATATAACTACACAGCGCGGCAATAAAAACAAACACAACAGGGACTCATTTCCCCTTCCTATTTTATTTTTATGAATACCAATAAAATGAAACTTCACTTCAGAGTCAAGCAAATGTTAATAAAGGGCAACAATTCCTAATGTTAGTCAAATATCAGCCAAAGAATATATTTTAGTTATCAGTCATTTCATATCATACCTGTTATTTTGTAAATCCGAATCTGGAATATTTTTATTTGCCAGTTCAATACTAACTGGTTTAGAACTTATTTCTGCTTCAAGCCAGAATGAATCTTTTCCATCCTCCCAGATATTAACGGTTTCTGTAAGAATGAGTTTGCTGTCATTCTCTAAATGAATTGTTATGTCAACGGGAGTCGGCAGTTCGCCGGTTTTTTCAACAAGTATTTTCATTTTATTGTTTTCAACTTTAACATCTTTAATCGCAAGATCGGGAATTCCTCTATCAAAGAACCATGGTTTTATCAGCCAGCTTAAACTTCTGTCTGAAACATTTTCAAGTGTATGAAAGAAATCATACGGAGTCGGGTGTTTTCCATTCCATCTGCTGATAAATTCTTTCAGTGCTTTGGAAAATAATTCTTTACCAAGTGCATTCTGAATTACTTCAAATGCCAGAGCAGGTTTGTAGTAGCTCATCAAACCAAGATGCGGATTTCTTGATGCATAAGAAGGAATCATTAACGGAAAATCAAATTCATTGTTTGCCCAGTTACTGTATCCGACAGCAGCCCTTGTCCGGTGATCATAATCTGAAAGCTCAATCTGAAGAT
>DATHSU010000248.1:0-3889 GCA_035463895.1 Ignavibacteriaceae bacterium
GGGATAGTCTGCAATTAACCGGTACAAAATATTCCTGCGGAGTTGGTTTATGCGGCTCTTGTGTAGTTCATTTAGATGGACAAGCAATTCGCTCCTGCATACTGCCGGTTAAAGATGCAGTGAATAAATCCATTGTAACTATAGAGGGCCTGGCTCAAAACCAGGATCATCCCATATTTCAGGCATGGATAGATCAGGAAGTCTCACAGTGCGGATATTGCCAGCCCGGTCAAATTATGACAATTGCAGCCTTGCTGAATGAAAATGCAAGTCCTTCCGAAAAATTAATCGAAGATACAATGTCTGGTGTTCTTTGCCGCTGCGGCACCTATCCGCGTATTAAAAAAGCGATTGATACGCTAGTTAGCAGAAAGGTTAAGTGATTATGAAATTTGCAAAACAAACACGCAGAGATTTTATTAAAGTTTGCAGTTTAAGTGCGGGCGGACTGTTTCTGGTTTCATATTTGCCTTTAGGGTGCACAGATTCTGATCAGGAAACGGACCATGATCCGAATATTTTATTCCCAGGTGCGTATTTAAAGATTGATGCAAATGGGATTGTTACAGTATATGTTCATAGAACAGAGATGGGACAGGGTGTTTTAACATCTCTGCCAATGATAGTCGCTGAAGAACTTGAAGTTAACTGGAAAGATATTATAGTTGAACAGGCTGACGCCGACAGAAAATATGGTGAGCAGATGACCACAGGCAGCAGAAGTATTACACTATCATTCGATCCGTTCAGAGTTGCCGGTGCGACTGCAAAAGATATGCTGATTAACGCTGCGTCAATTAAATGGGGCATCAGCACTAATGAGTGTTATGCGCGGAACGGATATGTTTTTAACAACCTGAATGAAAATAAATTCTCTTTTGGAGAACTCGTAAGTGATGCGGCAAAACTTCCCATCCCGCAAAATGTTAAGTTAAAGGATCCAGTAGATTATAAGATAATTGGCAAACGTATAAAAAGACTGGATACTCCAGCTAAGCTTTACGGTACTGCAAAATTTGGAATGGATATTTTTGTCCCGGGAATGGTTTATGCCACTGTTAAACGTCCGCCAACTTTGGGCGGCAGTATAAAATCATTTAATGCTTCGAAAGTAAAAACAATTAAAGGTGTGCTGAATGTAATTCAGATCAGCAGCGGCGTTGCGGTTATTGCAGATTCAACCTGGAATGCGATCAAAGGTCAGGAAATGCTTGAAGTTGAATGGAATCCCGGTCCGAACACTAATATCAGTAATGAAACAATACGAAATTCATTTCTTGCAAAACTTGATTCGGAAGGTACAAAGTTTTTTGATATCGGTGATCCGGATAACCCGATTTTTAATAATGAAAATACCTTAAGCGCAGTTTATGAACTGCCTTTTCTTGCTCATGCTGCCATGGAACCTGTTAATTGTGTTGCTAATGTAATGAACGATAAAGCTGAGATATGGGCACCGACTCAAAATCCACAAGGACTTCAGGCAGAAATAGCAAAAAGAATTGGCTTCAGAACTTTATTTGATAGGGCATTAGGTCTTAAGGGTAAAGATGTGGTTGTTCACGTTACATTTCTTGGAGGAGGATTCGGCAGAAAATCCCATTCAGACTTTGGACTTGAAGCCGCAGAAATTTCGAAGGCCATAAAAAAACCAGTTAAACTGACCTGGACGAGGGAAGATGATATGAAGCATGGTCAGTTTCGTCCGGCAAGCATTCATAAACTGGAGGGAGCGATTGACAAATCCGGTAAACTTGTTTTGTTCAAGCATCACATTGTTGGTCCATCGATAAAAATACATCTGTCAAAAAAACAACCTCAGAAACCGCAGGATCTTGATGATATGGCTGATGGTGCCGCAAATCTCTCATATCAAATTGTAAATCTAAAAGTTAGTGCTACGAATGTAAGCACTCCTGTTCCTTTGTGGTACTGGCGTGCCGTTTATAATTCCCAGAATCCGTTTGTTGTTGAAAGTTTTGTTGATGAAATGGCTGCAGCTGCTAAAAAGGATCCTATCGATTTCAGGCTTGAAATGATGGATGAAGAATCACGTCTGGTAAATGTTCTCAAATTGGTCAGAGAAAAATCTGATTGGAATAAGAAATTACCTGAAGGCAGTGGAAGAGGAGTCGCTATTTCTGCCGGGTATGGAAGCTTCAATGCACAGGTTGCTGAGGTAACAATTGTAAATAACAGAATTAAGTTAGATCGTTTTGTTTCCGTTATAGATTGTGGAATTGTAATAAATCCTGATACTGTTGAGGCGCAAATGGAGGGTGCAATTATTTTTGCGATTTCGGCTGCATTAAAAGGCGAAATTATTATTCGAAACGGAGAAATTATGAACAGTAACTATTATGATTATCCCATTCTTGAATATGGTGAAACACCATTAATTGAAACCCATTTAATGAAGAATGATTTTCCGGTTGGCGGTGTTGGTGAAGTTGGAGTAGCAGCCTCTGCCCCAGCTTTATTAAATGCTATTTATAATGCCACAGGAAAAAGAATCAGAAAGCTGCCAATAAAACTAAGTTAGCAGTTTAGGAATACCCTGTGTGTTCGAATTAGATTATTTAAGTAAGTAGTTTATTGTTAATTGATAAAAATTTCTACTCTTAAACAAAATCAATAGAGAAAAAAATTACGTGTAATTCTTACATGTTATTTCCTATTGCTTGATAGAATTTAACCATCCTAAGCTTTAAGGATAGTATAACTCAAGTATGTAGGTGGCATTCTCCTTGCAGCTTTTTATTAAGTTTTTCCATATAATTTAATTTTAAGGAGTCTGTAATGGGATTAACCGAAATCGGGGTAATCATTTTCTTAGGTTTATTGATTCTTTTCGGTTACATGAACTCAAGAAAAGTTGCCCAGGAACTGAAAAAGATGGGTGTTGATAAATAAATTAATAGATTTTTCAGAAGGATGGACCGTTCAAGTTAATTGTATTTATTATCAAATATAGCCTTTGTTCTCTTCTGTTTAATAAAAACCTTATAATCTGAAAATGGGTTATTTAAGGTGCAATTCCCATTGCAAATACTTTACTTGGTAGTTATTTATTAGCCTGACGATCCGTCCTTTCTATTATTCTGATTCCATTTCCCCCGCCAACAATTACCATATCAGCTATACTTACGAACAAACCAACTTCCACTACACCGGTATAGGTTTTTAACTCTTCTTCTAATCCAGCCGGGTCATCAATTTTTTCAAGGTTTAAATCAATCAGAAAATGTCCGCCGTCAGTTATAAAATTGCTCCCCTCGAACTTCCTGAAAGCCGGTTTGAACTTTTTCTTTTCAAATTTATTGAACAGCAGATTTGATCCGTAAGGTATTACTTCCACAGGAAGTGGAAACCTGCCGAGTTTTTTAACCAGCTTGGAGGAATCAACAATCCATATATTTTTTGCTGAATTGCTTGCAACTATTTTTTCATATAGCAAAGCTGCACCGCCGCCTTTTATGCCATTTAATTGTGGATCAACTTCATCTGCACCGTCAATAGTAAGGTCTATTTTATCTGCTAGTTCAAGGTCAACTACTTCAATCCCCGATGAAGCTGCAAGCTGAAATGTTAATTTGGATGTTGCAACGGCTTTAATCTTTAATCCTTTTTTTACTTTTTGTGCCAGAGCATCAATCATATAATTAACTGTTGATCCTGTTCCAAGTCCCACAGTCATTCCGTCTTCAATAAAATCAACTGATCTTTCAGCAGCTAACTGTTTTTCATTCATTATGTTTTTCCCGTAATTATTTCTGTAATAGTGCTTTTAAAATCGTACTTCATGAGCATTTTAGCAAATGGTTTGTTGATATTAGGTAAATAATTATATTACAAAATATAATTTGATAAAAAATAAATTATACCGTAT
>DATHSU010000249.1:0-9447 GCA_035463895.1 Ignavibacteriaceae bacterium
GCAATGGATGCTTTTGAAGTGAACAATGCAATTAAAATTGTTTACTCATTTATATGGAATGATTACTGCGACTGGTACATTGAAATGATCAAAGGCAGGTTGTACGGCGATAATGAGGAAATTAAAGCTGCTGTTCTTACACGTGCAATTTCAATTTTTGAAGATGCACTTAAAATGCTTCATCCGTTTATGCCGTTCTTAACCGAAGAACTGTGGCAGTTAACAAATGAACGTAAAGAAGGTGAAAGCATTTCTGTTTCAGAATTTCCGGCTTCAGATAAAAAGATGATAAATGAGTCTGCTGAAAAGGAAATGGATTTTGTGAAAGATATCATAACTGCAATCAGAAACATTCGCGGAGAGATGAACATTGCTCCTTCAAAAAAAGTTAATGCGATGATTAAATCCGGAAGCGTTAAAAATCATCAGGTTGATTACATTAAAAAGCTGGCAAAGGTTGAAGAGATTATAATCGACTCGAATCTTATAAAACCAAAAGCAAGCGTATCGGCAGTAATCAGTGATTGCGAAATTTTTATTCCACTTGAAGGATTGATTGATCTTGATGTTGAAAGACAAAAGCTGCAGAAAGAAATAACAAGACTTGAAGGTTCGCTTACAGGAATAGAAAGGAAATTATCCAATGAAAAGTTTGTTGCAAACGCAGCACCGGAAGTTGTTGAGAAGGAAAGAGTAAAACAGAAAGAGTGGGTGGAGAATATTAATAAGTTGAAAGAGATTTTGGAGAGTTTGAATTGATCGTTCCTAATCCCGAACTTGTTTCGGGATCTGATTAAAAAATTGAGATGCTGAAACAAGCCTGCCTGTCCGGCAGACAGGTTCAGCATTACAGAAAAACAAACTTCAAGACTTCATTAAGGATTGGCCTTACGAATCCGAAGCCGCGTTAAAAGTAATTAACTAAATTTAATTTAGTACTTTTGTATAAAAATTTTATCCAAGTAATGTATGGCAGAAAGAACATTTCGTCCTCCTGACGATAAAGCAAAATGGCGTATCCGTCTTTATGAAATAATATTTGAAGCAGATACACGCGAGGGTAAGTTTTTCGATGTAATTTTGATTTGGTGCATCATCTTAAGTGTTCTTGTTGTATTCCTTGAAAGCATTAATGAATTAGGAGCAAAGTATTCTTTTTACTTCCACGTCGTTGAATGGATTTTTACTATCTTATTTTCTATTGAATATTTTTTACGCCTTCTTTCGGTAAAAAAACCTCACAGGTATGCATTTAGCTTTTACGGGGTTATAGATTTACTAGCAATTATTCCTACATATCTAAGTCTTCTCATTGCCGGAAGCCAGTATCTTCTTGTAATAAGAGTATTAAGATTATTAAGAGTTTTCAGAATATTTAAAATACGTCCTTTACTGGCTCAGGCAGAAATATTAACCAGGGCATTAAAAGCAAGTCGGAGTAAAATAGCAGTTTTCCTTTTCACAGTTTTGACCATGATAGTTGTTATAGGTGCTATCATGTATGTTGTAGAAGGACCGAAAAATGGATTTACAAGTATTCCAACAAGTATGTACTGGGCAATAGTTACAATGACTACTGTTGGATATGGAGACATCTCGCCTCAAACTCCTATAGGTCAGCTTCTTGCTTCTATGGTAATGATAATCGGATATTCAATAATTGCTGTACCAACCGGAATATTTACGGTGGAAATTGCTGAGGCAAGCAGAAAATCAATAACCACGCAGGTTTGTCCGGAGTGCTTAAAAGAAGGGCACGATAAAGATGCAATTTACTGTAAGTACTGCAGCGTTAAGCTTTAATTCTGCTTACTCTTAAAATACTTACAAGTAAAACTACTGCGCCTATCCATTGGACAGGATCCAGAATATTTCCTCGTATAAAATACTCAAGCACAACAGCAGTAAGTGGAAAAGCAAGTTCGCAGATGGCAGCAACTGAAGCAGTAATCCTTTTTAAACCGTAGTAATAAAGAAATATCGCAAGTCCGCCTGTAGTAAAAGCAATAATCAAAAATATAACCGCCTGCTTTGCAGTAATTTCAGTTATGCTGTTTATATCTCCCAGCGAGACAACAAGCACAAGCATGATAAATGCTGATAACAGAAACCTTAAGTAAGTTCCCATCTCAAAAGATACATTTCGCAATGCACGCTTACTCAGCACAGTTGAAGAACTGAAACTAAAAGCTGCAATCAGAGCAAACAGAGCAGCGGCAGCGGTTTTATCTCCCGTAGATAATACTGGCAGCCTCGTCCCGAATGTCATAAAATAAGCTCCGATGATTGCCAGAGCAGCCCAAAGGAAGAATTGAACAGGCAGTTTTTCTTTAAGGAAAATTGCCGCTAATGTTATTGCAAAAACAGGCTGTAATTTTTGGAGAAGTATAACAACAGAAAGATTAACAAAGTTAACATAAAACAGGGCCTTGGTAATTGCCATTGTACCAACAGCACCTCCTAAAAGTGCAACTAAAAAGAAGGCTAGCCAGTCTTTTGTTTCTAAACTTTTTAATGATGGAAATTTTTTAATAAAATATGGCGTTAGCAGAATTGCAACAATTGTGCTTTCAACAAAAACAACCAAAGGAACAGGCAAACTATAAAGTGTCGGGCGTAAAACAATTCCGTCAATTCCCCATAAACTAGCAGCAATAATTACAAAAACTGGAGCAAAACGATTCATATTTTATCTTTAAAATTGATGGGCAATATAATATTTATCAGCCACAATTTTACAGCGGACACATATTTCGCTTATCTCGAAAACGCCATTTCCGTTTTTCTTTTGCTCTCAAATATTTAATATATAATTATCTCCAATTCGCGGTAAAAATTACATATTAACTTACCAAAAATTGCTTATTAGTTAATATTTTGGAGCAATTAAACCAATTAAGCACGAATTTAAGTGGAATAATATTTGCCAATTTCTAACTATTATTATTATATCAAGGGAATCGTTATAAAATGGCATTATCATTCACAAAAAAAAACACATCCTCGTCAAGGAAAAATGAGGATAAAAAAAACCAGGAATCTGTGATGGTTGATAGTTTTGAATCAAAGATAGCGATCGAAAAAGAATATAAAGCCGAAACTACTTCAAGCAGTATTTCTACTCCGCTAATTATTCCGGAGATGGATAAACTTGAACGAAATTTAAAAAACAAGTTGAATTTTGTTCTTAAAAGAGCATCTCTTGCTACATCGCTTGATGATGATGATATAAAAACAAGAATAAGCATAAAAACAGAGGATAATGAAGTTGCTTATTTAAGAAATTTTCTGCTTTTATCTTGCGCCAATATGCTTGGTGAAATTTTCAAATCTGATGCTCCTCTAACCTTTCTTAATTGGTTAGATACTTCCAACTCCAATCATATCAGAAATACAAGAGAAGATATTGTTCAAAAGGCGATAGGTTCATTAGGTATTATAGATGATGAAGCAAAAGCAACTAAGCTCATAAAATCAGTTTTTGCTCAGTATAAAATAAACAGTCAGATTGATTCTAACTTTTATTTCTTCTTTAAAGAAGGATTAAGCTTAGAGTTACAGTATAAAATTTCCGACACATGCTGGATTTATCAGGATAGTCCTATTGAACGTTGGGCAAATCTTCAAAATGTAAAAGAAGGTTACGGAAACGTAAGCACACCGGAAAATAAGAGACTTACAAATGCAAGAAAAAGATGGGATGCACTCGAGCATAGTCAGAAACTTCTGGAAATATCTCAATTTATAGAAAATCTGTTTACACAGTATAGCTTATGTATTCTTCCACCGGATGAAAAGCCAGATAAAGATCCTGTTACCAAAATATGGCGGGATGTTCTGGATACAATTAAAGATTATAGAATCAATTATCTGTCGAATTCTCTATTTAACCTGCTTGGTGCTGAGGGTGAAAAATTCAAGTTTAATGAAGTAAGATGTGTATTCAAGGATAATGAACTTTACATCCACGAAAATGAAGTAAGGGATAAAGACCGAGATGTATGGCTTCACAGATTGTCCGAATGGCTTAAGACAAAAACTGAAGCAGTTGAGTCGCCTGGTGAAACAATATTCCTTAATTCGAAAAACCAGGCATTTGTAATATCAGGAAACACCTTCAGCTTATCGCTTGAAGAATGGATTGAAAGCTCTGTAAGAAATATAATCGAAAAAAGAAAAGTTTAGTCATAGCACATTTTATAAATCAAACAACAATTGAAGGGAACATTATAAAATGTTCCCTTTTCCATTTTAAATGTACTTTTTAGTTAAGTTTTTGGATTTCCGCCATTGAGCTTGTTCATATTTAAACCATCCAACTTTACCTTCATAAAAAGAATGTAGAATGATAAAACAACTGTAACAGTATTTGCCATTATTATTGGCGGGGAAGATATCAGTAAGCCGTATACAAGCCAAAAACTTACACCGGCAGTCATCAACAGGAACATTCCAAGTGAAATGTCTTTTGTATGTTTTGTCTTAAATACTTTTATAACCTGTGGAAGAAATGAAGCAGTTGTACAAAATGCTGCTAAATATCCGAATGTAGTTTCTATCAATGCGGTTACCTTAAAGATATGTGTTGGAGGAGTTATCTAACTGACACTTAATGTTATCATAGCTCGTTTTGTATGAGCAATAACAGAGGCATCTAATTTCATTTTTTGTTTTGGCAGATGAAGTTCTATTTCAGATTCTTGTTTTGCAAATTCTAAGCTTAGTTGGTTGGGATTTTCAGTAAGCGATCTTCTTAATACCTTTCGTTTTTTTTTCTGTGCCTGCATGCTAAAAATTAAGCTTAATGATTCAGTAAAATTCTATTTAAGTGTGTGGCAATCTATAAATTTATTAATTCAAAGTGAAGTAAAAGAAAATTAATTTTTTAAAATTTTTTTTTGCTGAATAATTAAAAGTATGTTTTGAGCAACAGTAAAACAAATTTTCTATTTATGAGACTTATGATTAATGAAATAACAGGAAAATATCTGGGAACGGAAATAAGCGGCAAGTGGTGGAAACGTTACAGAAAAAACAAAATGTTTGTACGGGGTGATGGTAAATTCTTTGCAGATAATAAGGTGATTTATTTTCACCGATCACTGACAAACGATCCTATTTGTATTGATATTAAAGACATAACAGGTTTTTCAGTTGGCAGATGGCATTCTGGTAAATGGATGCTGGGTTATCCTGTATTGAAGGTAAACTGGCAAAAAAATGGACTAGTGCTAAGCTCCGGATTTTTCCTTTATAAGAATGAATCGGATATCCGGAGCCTGATAAATAAATTGACTAAAAAGAGGATTTAAGCGCTTTATCTAAATAATTACTCATCCTCTTTACTTACTAAGTAACGTTTTATTTTTTGGGTTGTTGTTTTTTCAAATTCCTTATTTCTGACATAGAATTTTTTAATCTGTTTATAACTGGTTAATTCCTTATTTGCTTGTTTAATGGCTTCAGAAATTGTTTTCTCAATAAATTCGGGTGTTATGGCAACATTGTTTTTTTCTGAGTATTCAATAAATGCCTCTGCGTCGGTTACTAGCTGAACAGCAATTATTTCATCCTGTTTTTCATCTTTCTCACCGTAAACAAGGCATTCCTGGATAAAAGGATTCCGGTTGAGAATATCCTCAATTTCTTCTGGAAAAATATTTTTTCCGCTCTTAGAAATAATAACATTCTTTTTTCTTCCGCTTATGTGCAAAAAGCCATCAGAATCAATATATCCAAGATCGCCGGTTTTAAACCAGCCATTTTCAAAAGTTTCTTCTGTTAATTTTGGATTTTTATAGTAACCGAGCATCACATTTTTACCTTTTGTAAAAATTTCACCAATGCCTTCACTATCAGGATTATTGATTTTTATTTCAACTCCCGGTAATGGTATTCCTGCAGCATTATCTTTAAAATTATCAAGTCGGTTTAATGCAAGAATAGGAGCTGTTTCGGTTAAACCATAACCCTGAATAAAAGTAAAGCCTAGTTCACGTAAACCTTTAGCAACAAGCGGATCCGGAGCAGCACCGCCGGCGATAAAAATTCTAATTGATCCGCCGAATTTTTCGTGCAGCTCTTTAAAAACTTTTTTCTTTGCATCCTTCCAGCCAACACCCTGAAGTAAATCTGTAATTTTCATCAACGGTGGAACAACCTTCGACTTTACTTTATCGTCTTTAATCCCTTTACTTATTTTTTTGAACATTTTATCATAAAGAAGAGGAACACCAAGCAGCATAGTTGCCTTTACTTTCTGCAGATCATCCACCACGGTCTTTAATGAGCGTGCATAATGAACAGTGCCGCCTGTATAAACCGGACAAAGAAATCCGCAGGTACATTCATAAGTATGATGAATAGGAAGTACGGAAAGAAACCGATCGGTGCTGTACATTTTTATCATACTTGTCATAGCCATAAGATTTGCCGCCAGATTACGCTGACTTAGCATAACACCTTTTGCTCTGCCAAGAGATCCTGAGGTAAATATAATTTCAGCCAGATCATCGGGACTTATGTGTGGTAGAGTATGAAGAGCAGAAGATTCATTTCCCATAAGCTGTGTCATTGAATAAAATCCATTTTCTTCCTTTGTAAGATCCATGCTTATATAGTTTTTCAGCTTTAACAGTGCATCGCCTTTTTCTCTTAAAAGAGGTTCATAAGTTTCAGAAAAGACTATTGCAACAGAATCAGATTCGTGAAGGATGTTAAGAATTTCATTATGGCTTAAATTTTTGTCGATAGGTACAATTACATAGTTGAAGCACATTGCTGTAAGATATGTAATGCCCCACTGCACTCGGTTTTCACCAATAACTGCAATATGATCCCGCTCCTTTAAGCCAAGCTTGTTTAAAGCTTTTCCAAATTTTACAACATTTTCAAAAAGTTGATTGTAGGATACTTTTTGAATGGGAGTTTCATTCAAATCTTCAAGTGCAGTTTTGTCCCCAAAAGTTTTTGAAGAAAGAATAAGCATTTCCTGAACAGAGTTTATTTCAGGCACTTCAAATAGTTTAAGTTCTTTCATAGTATCCCCTGATAATAATGGTTAAAATACTTTTTGAATAGAAATAGCGCCTCTAAGATCGCCGATTTGATAATTTACTGCTTTATCATTCTCATATCTGTTATTAATTACCTGCAAAACATCAGGTATAATCTGATCCTTAGGTCCATGACAATTTAAACAGGGTGCTTGAAGAAGTATTGGTTTCATGTATCTGAGGGACTTTACATCATTTTCTTCAATTACTTTGAAGTACTCAGATAGAGTATCGAGATTTCCTTTATCCAGGATCTGCTGGAAATAATTCATTCCTTCGGTTTCAAAATTATCGGGAGTGTTATTAGCATTTCTATTGTTGAAAGAAACACGCTTGATGTAAATTCCTTTTTCAACACTGAAATTATTAGTGAGGATTTGTGCAGAATCCGAGCAAACAGAAACGGCAGCAACCAATCCGTTTTTCTGAATCTGACCGACTAATATATCGCGCAAGCCGGACATAAATTCATCTGCATTGACACGCATTTCCGAAATCAATTCTTCAGAAACTTCTGGCTGCTTCTCGGATGAACATCCTATATAATAAAAAAGAAGTGAAACAAATAAAGCAATAATAATTTTATACATTTTCTTCTCCTCTTTAATCCAAAATTAGTTAAAACAAATATGATAGTCCATAAATCAAAATTCTTTCTTAACTATTTCATAAGTTTGTGGTAATTATTGCTAAATGTTTATTAAGTGGACATTCAACTAACTCAGCGGAAAATCTTTTACTTCTGGCTACCTTTAGCGGCCACATGGTTTATGATGTCGGTTGAGGGACCATTCCTTTCAGCTCTAATTGCAAGATTACCCGATCCCAAATTTAATCTCGCAGCCTATGGAGTAGCTTTTTCATTTGCACTTGTAGTTGAAGCACCTGTAATTATGATGTTAAGTGCGGCAACAACATTGGTACGCAATAAACAATCTTACCAGGCATTAAGGAAATTTAATCTTGTAGTAATCGGATCACTTACCATTCTGATGATTATCCTGGTAATCCCTGCGATATTTTATTTCATAGCTGAGGATTTGATCGGACTGCCTCATGAAGTTTCGCATCTTACACATCTTTCTATGATAATTATGATCCCCTGGCCCGGTGCAATTGGAATAAGAAGATTTTACCAGGGAGTACTTATAAGAAATAATCTGACCAGAAAGGTTGCTTATGGAACAATAATCCGGCTGCTGACCATACTGATTACAGCATTTTGTTTATTTTATTTCTTCACTCTGCCGGGAGCTTTGGTTGGAGCAGCGGCTTTATCCACTGCAGTTGTATTAGAAGCGATTGCCAGCAGGGTTATGGCAATTAAAATAATAAGGAAAATAAAAGACGGTTCTTTAGTTCAGAGCACTGAATTTGATCTGAATCAGAAACAAATTATAAGTTTTTATTATCCGCTTGCATTAACATCCTTACTTACACTCGGTGTTCAGCCGTTTGTAACATTTTTTATCGGACAGAGCAGACAACCTATAGAATCTCTTGCCATTATGCCTGTTGTTACATCTTTCGTGTTTATTTTCAGAGGATTGGGTTTATCGTTTCAGGAAGTTGTAGTCGCACTTTTAGGTGATCAGAAAGAGGGATATGAACAGTTGAAAATCTTTGCTGTAAGACTTGCTGTAATACTTGCGGGATTACTGATTATAATTGCATTTACTCCTCTTGCAGATTTCTGGTTCAAAGGTATTTCGGGCTTAACCGATAAACTTGCAGATCTTGCTTCCGAGCCGCTTATGATAATGTCTTTCTTTCCGGCATTAACTGTAATAATATGCTTTCAGAGAGGTGCACTGGTTAGTATTAAAGATACAAAACCAATTACTTTTGGTACAGCTATTGAGTTCGTTACAATTATTGTTGTTCTGTTTATTGCAATAAAATATTTCTCTGCAATAGGTGCAATTGCAGCAACAGTATCATTTGTGTTTGGAAGAATAGCAGCAAACATTTATTTAATACCGCCCTTTATTAAAGCAGTAAAAAAATAAGAAAATATTTGTCGGGTTATTTAATTGGGGATTGATTATAGCTTTATAATTGAACATTATTGTTCTGAACAGATCTTAAAATATTTTTGTTAATAGGATATGAAGAAGTCATTAAAAATACTGAGTATAATAATTATAGTGTTGATGCTTTTAGGGTTCTGGTCAATATCCAGCAAGAATTATAAAATTGATTCTAATATATTAATTCAAAATAATATTCAGGACTCCACAAAAGACAAGGGAAACAATATGGAAGAAAAGATAAATAAAACTGAAGCCGAGTGGAAAGAAGTATTAACCTCCGAACAATATTATGTTCTTCGTCAGAAAGGAACTGAAAGAGCATTCACAGGCAAATACGATAAGCATTTTGAAAAAGGTTT
>DATHSU010000250.1:0-3560 GCA_035463895.1 Ignavibacteriaceae bacterium
GGGATAGGTTAAGGAGGCGATATGACGAAACACTATAACAAATATGAACTCAAAGAAACAAGAAGACACTTACGTAAAAACCAAACCTATACTGAAAAAATTGTATGGATGTATTTGCGTAACAGACAAATGGATGGTTATAAATTCAGACGTCAACCTGCAGGCAGGTATTCCGTTGACAAATTCGTAATCGACTTTTACTGTCCTAAGTTAAAACTGGCAATTGAGATAGACGGAAGCATACACAACGAACCCGGTCAGAAAGAGTATGATTTAAAAAGACAGGAATACCTGGAAACATTCGGAATTAAATTTTTAAGATTAACCAATGAAGAGATTGATGGTAATCCGAATAAGGCTTTTATGAAAATTGAAAACGAAATTGAGGTTTTAAACCTTACTTCTTCCAAAATGCCGGGGAGAAAAGAAGCAGAACGGTAAACAGTTCTAACCTTCCGATGAGCATAAAAAAGCTAAGTATCCATTTACTTATATCGGGCAGGTCAGCAAAATTTCCAACAGGACCAACAACACCCATTCCCGGACCCACATTTCCAAGACAGGTTGCTGCGGCACCTGCTGCTGTAAAAAAATCCAAGCCAAGTAATGAAAGCAGCACTGATCCGAATACAAACAGAAGTATATATATAATGAAAAAAGCCTGAACATTTGATATGATCTCAGGTTTTACGGATTTACCATTAAACCTTACAGGTATAACCGCACGGGGATGAATAAGTCTTTTAAATTCAAGTAATCCGTTTTTTAATAAAAGAAAATGCCTGACAAACTTAATTCCGCCGCCTGTAGAACCGGCACAACCGCCAATAAATAATAAAGTGAAGAAAAACATTCTTGAGAATGGAGCCCAGTTTTCAAAATCGGATGAAACGAAGCCGGTTGTGGTTACCAAAGAGGTAACGTGAAACAGGGATTGTCTGAATGATTCCTCTAATTCAAAAGTATGATGAGGGCGGTGAATAAAGCTTATAATCAGGGTTACAACTATTATAAAAAGTATATAGAATTTAAACTCAGTATTTCTTCTGAAAGCATCAAACTTAAGATGTAAAGCAAAATAATGAAGAGTAAAATTCATTCCGGCAAACAACATAAAAACAATAAAAACATATTGAACATATGCAGAATCAAAGTGAGCTGTGCTGGAATTTTTAGTAGAAAATCCGCCTGTTGCCATAGTAGTGAAAGAATGGCATACAGCATCAAAAAGATTAAGTCCGCCAAGCAGCAATAAGAAAACCTCTGTACCTGTAAGAATAACATAAATACCCCAGAGGCGTTTAGCTGTTTCCTTAACACGTGGATGAAATTTATCCTTTGTAACACCAGGCACTTCTGCTGAAAATAACTGCATACCACCAATTCCTAACAAAGGAAGTATTGCAAGTGACAGAACTATAATCCCCATTCCTCCCAGCCACTGAGTAAGACTTCTCCAGAACAGTAATCCATATGGTAAAGCTTCAATATCTGTTAGAATTGTTGCTCCGGTAGTTGTAAAACCGGACATAGTTTCAAAAAATGCATCGGTATAGCTTGGAATTGCTCCGTATACAATAAATGGTATTGAGCCAAATATTGCCATTGAGAACCAGCCAAGGGTAACTATTAAATAGCCTTCACGTTTGCCAAGCTGCTGTCTGTCGGCATCTTTTGAGAATAACCATAAAATAATTCCTGCAAGAATTGTTATTCCGGCCGAGATTAGAATAGCAGTAATATCATCATGACCATAATAGATTGAAAATGGAATTCCGGTTGTCATTAATAGTCCGGTGAGGATAAGTAGGAAGCCAATAATATTTAGAATTACTTTATAATTCATACATCACAAATTTACTGAGAAGAAGCTATGCAGGAAAGAAAAAACTACTTTTTCCAAAATGTGGGTGAGAAAAGTAACAGAATTGTAAAAATTTCAAGTCTTCCTAGCAGCATAATAAAGCCGAGAACCCACTTACCAAAATCAGTTACACTGCTGTAGTTAGAAACCGGACCGGTAACATCTAAACCGGGACCTATATTAGCAAGACATGCAGCAACCGCACCCATAGCTGAAATCGAATCTAATCCGGTGATAGTCAGAATAACCGAACCGATGCCGAAAATAAAAAAGTATAAAAGAACAAACGCACCAATTTTAGCAATAATATCCGGTTGAATAGCTTTACCATTTTGTCTTACAGGGATAACTGCCTGCGGATGTATAAGGCGTTTTAATTCCAGCAAACTGTTTTTTAATAATAGCTGATACCTTACCATCTTAACTCCGCCGCTTGTTGAACCGGCGCAAGCGCCTAATAAAAGTAAAATAAGAAATACTTCAGCAAAGAAAGGTGCCCAGCTTTGATAGTCCACAGTCGCATAACCTGTAGAACTGATTATTGAAATAATACTAAATGCAGAATCTCTGAATGCGGATTCGAGGTTCTGATGGTTCGCAATTGTAAGAAACAACGCTGATGCAATGACCAGAAATGCAACGGCGGTCAGATAGAATCGGAATTGACTATCCTTAATATAATTTAGAAGATTACCCTTTAGTGCCAGATAGTGAAGCGAAAAGCTGGTGCCGCCTATGAACATAAATATTATAATAACGTATTCTATATATGAAGAATTGTAAAAAGCAATACTTTGGTTTTTTGTAGAAAATCCACCTGTAGCAAGAGTCCCGAAAGAGTGACATAGAGAATCGAATAAGTTCATACCGCCAACCATTAGAAGTACTGTTTCAACTGCCGTAAATAGGACATAAATAGCCCACAGTCTTTTGGCTGTTTCCTGAATTCTCGGATGTAGTTTATCTTTATTTGGTCCTGTTACTTCCGCCTGATATAATTGCATTCCGCCAATACCTAACAGTGGAAGTATAGCAATAGATAAAACTATTATTCCCATTCCGCCTATCCAGTGAGTCATACTGCGCCAGAAAAGTAAGCCATGCGGAAGTGCTTCAATGTTATTTAATATTGAGGCTCCGGTTGTTGTGAATCCTGAGACAGTCTCGAAAAAAGCATCTGTTAAGGAAGGAATGTATCCAGAAAAGAAAAATGGAAATGAACCAAAAACAGACATTAAAAACCAACCAAGGGTAACAACAACGTATCCTTCCCTTTTACCAATTTCATTAATCAGGTTACGGCGGCTTAATAACCAAAGAACTATTCCAACTAAAGCTGTTCCTAAACCCGATATTAATAAAACAAAAATATCATCATCACCATAGTAAATGGAGAATGGAATACCTGTAAGCATCAATAGTCCGGTCAGGAGAAGTAAGAAACCTAAAACGTTAATAACGAATTTAAAATTCATTATCTGAAAAACTTTTCAACTTTCTTAACGGCATCGGGCAGACAAAATACAACAACCCTGTCATTGGAATTAATTTCAGTAGTACCTGTAGCTATAAACGAATCTTCTCCCCTTACAACACCGCCTATTAAAGCGTCTTTAGGAAAGCCCAGGTCTTTTATAGGTTTTTTTGTTACGTCAGAACCGGATTGTGCAATAAATTCAATTACTTCTGCATCAAT
>DATHSU010000251.1:0-4510 GCA_035463895.1 Ignavibacteriaceae bacterium
ATGAAGTGATTGATAAAAACTCCGGATTTGAAAAGGGAATTGGTAAATACAAAGTTGAACCTAATGAGGATTTATTATCCCTCTATACCAGGTTAATTGAAATAAGGAATTCGAATGTAGAATTGAAAAAAGGCAACGCAAGATTTCTTTTTTCGGATGATAAGAAAAAAATGTTTGCATTTGAAAGAACTTACAATGAAAAGAAATCAATTATTGTATTTAACCTTGGCAATGAAACATCTGAAATGTCTTTACCAGCGGGACTGGAAAGATTTATGTATATCAATCTGCTCACTGATCAATCAGGGACAGTTGAAAATTTTGAAGGGCAGCCTTCAGCATTGAACATTACAATCCAGCCGCAATCCTTTGGCATTTATAGATTAAAGGATATTAAAAATTAATTTTTCTGAAAATGATATACGAAAACTACAACTCATTCATTTTTGATCTCGATGGTACAATCTACCGCGGTGAGCATTTAATTGAGAATGCGGATAAGACAATAAATCTTATTAAGGAATCCGGTCGGAAAATAATTTTTGTTTCTAACAAAACAACAGAAACTATAAATGATTATTATAATTTATTAACCGCATTCGGATTGAATATATCAGAAGATGAAATTATCAACTCAACTTTTGTATTGAAGAAGTATCTTTTAAATAACTTCCAGGGGAAAAAATTCTTTGCGATCGGTGAAAGAAAATTCGTTGAAGAAATAATTGATGCAGAACTTGAGTATTCAAATGATCCTGATCAAACAGATATAGTCCTTATCACTCTCGATCGTACTTTCAATTACGATAAGCTGGAAATTGCGGCCCGTGCACTTGAAAATGGGGCAAGATTTTTCGCAGCTAATATAGATGATACCTGTCCTGTTGATAACGGCGAAGTTCTTGATGCAGGTGCAACAATTTCTGCATTGGAAAAACGAACACACCGCAAGCTGGAAATGCATTTCGGCAAACCCTCCGATTTTATGATTGAAGAAATAATTTCCCGGATCAATGGTGATTTGTCAAAAACTCTTCTTACAGGTGATCGTATTGAAACGGATATTAAAATGGGAATCACAATGGGTATTGATACTGCTTTGGTTAAAACCGGTGTGAAATTGTTCAGAAACGGAAATGAAAGTATTAAACCTACCTACCATATTAATTCAGTCTTTGATTTAATTAACCGCTAATCACAATTTAAGTTCTTCTCTAACTAATTCACCATAATTTTGCTGCAGAATAAAATAATTCAGCAGCGGTACAACCTTTTTTTACCTGCTGTGGTCTAATTATACAGAACAAGGAAGTTTTAATGGCGCCGGAAGAAACTCAATTAATTTTAAATGCTCAAAAAGGTGATATACGTGCTTTTGAGGAATTGGTTTATAAATATGACTCAAGAGTTCTTTCACTTGCATTAAGATATGTGGGGGATGAAGATGATGCAAAAGATCTTTACCAGGAAGTATTTATCCGGGCTTACAAGGGTCTTAAAAATTTTCAATTCAAAAGTGAGTTTTCAACCTGGTTGTTCAGAATAACTACGAATGTTTGTTTTACATTCAAATCGCGTGATAAAAGGAAAAATAATGTTTCCATTTCTCTTGGCGATGAAGATGAAAATGTTCAAAACGTTGAGCTGGTGGATAACAGCAGTTCGCCGGAAGTTTTAACAGCCGGAAGTGAATTAGGTTACATAATTAAAAGTGCACTGGAAACTTTATCGCCAAAACAGAAAATGACTTTTGTTCTGAAACATTATGACGGCTATAAAATAAGGGAAATTGCAGAAATGATGGAATGCAACGAGGGAACTGTTAAAAAGTATTTGTTTGATGCAACAAGAAATTTAAGAAAGAAACTCAGTTTTATTAATAACTGATCCAGAGGAAATTATGGAACACAGTGTATTCAAAGAAAAGATTTTGCTATACTTTTATGAAGAATTATCTCAACAGGAACGAATAGAGTTTGAAAAGCATAAAGTTAATTGTGAAGGGTGTGCAAAAATATATGAGGAGGAATTGGCATTCTTCCGCGAACTTGAAAAAGATAAATCTACCATTGTTAATGACCGGATATTATCCTCCGCAAGATATCAGTTGAGCAGAGCACTAAGAGAAGAACAGAAAGCGGAGAAGGAATCAGCGGTTGATAGATTATTTTCTTTTCTATTTACGCCGTACAGATTCGCTGTATCTTCTGCAGTTGTACTAACTATAGGACTATTAATCGGTTATGCCTTGTTCTCTTCCGAATCAACCAAACCAATAATTAAAGACGGGAACGGAAATTTTATAAATGCCAGTGATGGTTTTGTATTTAATGATCAGGTATTAAGAATTTCCAACATACAATTTATTGATGCAGATGCCAGTGATGGTGAAATCGAATTTGAATTTGAAGCAGTTAAACCGGTGAGAATGAAAGGCTCTGTTAACGATCCGCAGATACAGGCAATACTTGCATACTCTATGCTTAATAATCAGAATCCGGGTTCAAGATTAAGTTCGATAAACGCCATTGAGACAAAACCACAGGTTAGAATTGACAGTGATACAAAAAATTCATTATTGACAGTAATGCTAACAGATGAAAATCCCGGAGTAAGACTTGAAGCATTGCGAGTACTGAAAAAACTTCCTTATGATGAAACCATAAAACAATCTTTTCTGACAGTTCTCACTTCAGATACAACTTCAGGTTTAAGGATAGAAGCGATAAATGCAATATCAGATCTTATAGAAGGTGGTCTAACGTTTTCTGAGGATGAGCTTACCTTGTTTAAAGAGAAATTTAATAATGACGACAATAATTATATAAAATTTAAAAGCAGAACTATTCTGCAGGAGTATAACTAAAATGAAAAACACATTTATAACACTGTCTCTTGTATTCTTTATAATGTTTGTAACTGCCAAATCAAATTTTGCTGAGGACGTTGAGAAATCCTTTAAAGTAAGCAAGCAAAGCACTCTGGATATCAGCCTAAACTATGGAAATGTGAATGTTTTTACATGGGATAAAGATGAAGTAAAAATCCTGGCAAACAATGTTGACAGTGATGAACTGAATAAATTGACTATTGAGCAAAAGGGTTCCACAGTTACAGTTCAATTTAAGGGCAGAGATTCACAAAAATTTTCTTTGGATGTATGGATACCTTCACAGTTTAATCTCACTGCTAATACCGGCGGCGGCAGTGTTAAAATTAATGATGTGTTATCCGGTAAAGTGGAAATTTCAAGTGCAGGAGGAAATATCACTACCTCAAAAATTAATGGCAGGGTGGATCTATCAACCCGCGGTGGAAATATTACTTGCGGATACATTGATGGTAATATTGAGGTTTCATCCGGAGGAGGAGATATAAAGCTAACTGAAGTTACCGGTGTGATGGATGTTTCTACATTAGGCGGAAATATTACGATTGGTAAAGTCCATAAAGCGGCGGATATATCAACATCAGGCGGCAATATTACTGTTAATGATATTGGTGGCAATACTGATATATCAACTGCAGGCGGTAATATAACTGTTGGTTATGTAAATGGAACATCTGAAATAAGCACTGGCGGGGGAAACATAACTGTAGCAGGCTCGAAAGGAAGAATTGAAGCATCAACAGGAGGGGGAAATATTAATCTTAAAAACATCGGCGGAGGTGTTGAGGCATCAACCGGAGCAGGCAGGGTTACCATTGAACTATCATCCGATTTCAAACTGAGCAGTTCTATTTCAACATCAGCCGGTGATGTTATACTCTCGGTTCCTGACAATATTAAAGCCACAATTATCGCAACTGTAAGCGCGGCATTTATGGATAAATCAAGCAATTATATTAAGTCCGATTTCTCAGGACTGGATTATGATACTGAAGGGGGAAAAAGAGGAGGAACTGCCAAATTAATGCTTAATGGCGGCGGTCCGACAATCGAACTAGAAACCAATCTTGGTAAAATAGAAATTAAGAAAAGATAACTCATGCTGGATGAATTATGATAAAACTAAATCTTATTATAGTAATGTTATTTGCAGCAGCAAATCTTTTATTTGCCGGATCACGGGATACGCTAACCATTAAAAATAATGATATTAATATCCGTGCACTGAAACTTGATGAACCAATTTTACTTGATGGGAAATTGGATGAAAGTATCTGGCAAAGGGCAGAAAAGTATGATAACTTTATTCAGCGCGATCCTGAAGAAGGAAAACCTGCATCGCAAAGAACGGTTGTTAAGGTTGCTTATGATGAAAGTGCTCTTTATGTTGCCGCAGTAATGTTCGATGAGCCGGATTCAATTATCTCCAGACTTTCACGCAGAGACGAGTTCGTTCAGACAGACCGCTTTACACTTTTTCTCGATCCATATTATGACAAAAGAAGCGGATATTATTTTTCTGTCACAGCAGCCGGCTCCTTAATAGATGGAGTTCTGTTCAATGACGGATGGGATGATAATTCCTGGGACGGTGTTTGGGAAGCAAAAGTATCCCACAAC
>DATHSU010000252.1:0-17098 GCA_035463895.1 Ignavibacteriaceae bacterium
ATGGGGTTGACATTCTCAGGTAATTTGTTAAATTATATGCAGTCGCAATTATTAAAGTTATTCACTTTTACGGAACATCCAAGTTGAAATATATTTTGCTCATTTTTGAATTTCAATGATTGGATTTGAGACCGATTCCAACCAATGGAGGGCGATTACTGCGATGATTTTATAAGACTTTATAATTATATCTCTTCTCAAATCCAATCTAAAAATTTTCTTTATTCGAATATTTAAATTTTAATCAATTATGCCAGAGCAGTTAATGAATTCATTCCATATTGTTGTTATAGGCAGCAGCGAAATTGCACTTGTATGTGCATATACTGCGCATAATACTTATCCGGATAAAAAAGTTGCGCTGATCATTAACAAAGATGGAAATGATTTTATAAACAGGCTATTTAATTCCGGGTGCTTTAATAATAGTGATAATGTAGTTACAGTAATTGCGGATGAAGTAATCGCCCGAAAAAATAATATGATAAGGTTTAATAATGGCGAGGAAATTGTTTTTGAAAAACTGGTAATTGCTACAGGTTCTGAAGCAATTAGACCCCAAATCGAAGGTGTTGAAAAACAAGGAGTTTACTTCATCAATAAGGATCCGGATTACTTAAACCTTGTAAAAAGTAAAGCAATTAGGGCCTCAAATATTATTGTTTTTGGCGGAGGATATATAGGCGTTATGCTTACAGATGAACTTTTGTGTGACGGTAAAAATGTTGCTTTGATTGCAAGAACTAACAGGCTTCTACCATCTTCAATTGATACGGAACTGAGTGATGATACTGCCAAATTAATTAAAAAGGAGGGCGGAAGAATAATATTTAAATCAAAAGTAAAGGAGGTGCTGGGTAACCAAAAAATATCCGGAGTTAAATTAAGAAACGGGGAAGAGTTGCCGTGTGATTTTTTGATCATCTGCTGCGGAGAGAAACCGGACACAACCCTGGCTGAAATATTTGGAATTGTGTATGATAACGACAGAGGAATTCTGGTTGATGAATACCAAAGAACTTCCGATAAGAATATTTTTGCTATTGGCGAATGTGCTGCCAGGTTTGATTTCTTCTGTGGTGATATGTCTGATTTTCTTTTATCAACGACACGTATAGAAGAAGCTAAATTGATTGGATCTAATTTATATTCGGTAATCTATAACCGCGGCAGATTGATCAATTACATAAATGAGAGGAATAAACTGCGGGATCAACTTAAAAAAACATTTACTGCCTCGGCAGCTGGGGATAAAAAACAATTATCAGATTCGGTTTTAATTTATCAGGAGGTTAACTATGAAAATCGCAATCCGTTCTAAAGACGGTATAAATGTATCCGATTCGATTACCAGTTTTGCAGGCTACCTTGTTTATGAACTTGCCGGTGAAAAAGTTGTCAAGAGTGAATTCAGAAAATTTAAGCCGGCTCACTTAGGAGGTTCAAAAAGTATTCAGGATTGTGAAGCCGTTATTTCCAAAGGAATTTCACCGGATGAAAAGGAATCTCTCCGGAAGAGAGGAAAAGAAGTCTTAATTACCTTTAAAACTTCGCCTGAGGAGGCGCTAAAATCATTTCTGAAGCAAAGACTACTTACAGGGAATTTTGTACATTAACTTCTGTTATACCAAAATCATTACCGCTTTGCAGTAAAGGGGAGTTCTATGCTCATTGCTAAAATAATTTGTCCAAATCCACTGTATTTCTTCCTTCAATAACTTAAATTAGTCCTTATCTGTTTAATCAATTTAGAAAGTATTATGTCAAAGAGTAAAAGGCCTTCCTGGGATCAATATTTTCTTAAACTTGCAATGCTTGCATCTGAACGTGCAACATGTCCAAGAATGCATTGCGGATGTGTACTTGTAAAAGACAGGTTTGTTTTATCAACAGGATATAACGGTTCTTTACCGGGGCAGTCACATTGTGAAGATGTAGGATGTTTGATTGTTGATAACCATTGTGTTAGAACCAATCATGCAGAAATTAACGCACTGATTCAGGCAACTACACACGGAGTAAATGTTAAGGGCTCAACAGCGTACATAACAAATATGTCCTGTACTACCTGTGCAAAGGCTCTGATTGCTGCAGGAATAAAACGCGTAGTTGTGTTTTCTGATTTTCACGACACGCTTGCTACAGAGTTTTATTCTAAAGCCGAAGTTGAAATAGTTAAGCTTGATATACCCGATAAAATGATCAACTACGATCTTGCTAATTATTCTTCTGCTAAGAAAACAGAAAAATCGAAGTAATATAACACTAACCTTATTTTTTCAGAATCACTTCGTAAAGATCTTTTCGGCGGTCAAACCAGTTAAGAGTGCTTCCGTTTGAACGGTGTCGTTTTAGAATTTCAAGATCAACATCGTGTATTACAACTGTTTCCACGTTAGGAGTGCACTCAGCCGCAATAGCATCACGCGAGAACATAAAATCTGATGGTGTATAAATTCCCGATTGTGCATATTGAATATCCATATTTTCTACGAAGGGCAGGTTCCCAACATTTCCAGCAATAACAGTATATACTCCATTTTCAATACAACGCGCCTGGGCGCACTGCCTGACCCTCAAATATCCATATCTTTCATCAGTGCAGAAAGGAACAAAAATAATTTGTGCGCCTTTTGATACTGCAACTCTGCTTAGCTCGGGGAATTCAATATCATAACAAATCTGGATATTTATTTTTCCCCTGTCAGTATCAAAGACCTCTATACCATCACCTGGTTTTACCCCCCACCACCTTTTCTCATTTGGTGTAATGTGAATCTTATATTGTTTTTCCAGCGTTCCATCACGCCTGAACAGATATGCAATGTTATACAGACTATCGCCCTCAAGCGTAAAATGAGAACCGCCAATTATGTTCACGTTATACTTAATGGAAAGATTATTAAACAGTTCAAGATAAGCCGGTGTGAATTCAGCAAGTTTCCTGACAGCAACCTCGGGTCTTTCGTTAGGAAGGAATGATAATAGCTGAAGTGTGAAGATTTCGGGAAACAGAATAAAGTCACACTTATACCCTGAGGCTACATCAGTAAAATATTCACATTGCTTGGCAAGGTCATCAAAATTCCTGATTTCTCTTAGTTGATACTGAACTGCACAAATCCGTACTTTTTTTGATGTTACAGTTCTTTTCCCTTTCTTTGGTATATAATCAATATTAGACCATTCTAGTAAAGTAGCATTTCCTCCCGATTCTTCATCTGCTCTCATATAGGCAGGAATAATTCTTTTCAACACGAATCCATTTGCAAGCTGTGCTGTTAATACCGGATCGTATGCCTCTTTGTTAATTACCTTTTCAACATATTCCCTGGAACTTATTTTCTTCTGATATTTTTTATATCCCGGTATCCTTCCGCCGATAACAATATTTTTTAAGTTTAATTTTTTCACAATTTCTTTTCTTGCATCATATAATCTGCGCGCGAGTTTCATTGCCCGGAAATCGGGGTGAACCATAATTTCTATTCCGTATAAAGTTTCACCATCCGGATCATGGTTAGTGATATAACCGTGATCACTTAAAGTCTGCCAGTTATCGCTTTCTTCATACAGGTCAAAATCAACAATAAGACTACTGGATGAAGCAACAAGTTTAGCGTTAAATTCAATACCGATCTGCCCTTCAGAAAATATATTAAGCTGACTTGTAAACTGCTCCTCCTCCCAGGTGTGCATTCCCGGAAAACAAAGTTTCTGCAGCTCTATAAGTTGAGAATAGTCCTCCGGCTTTAAAGGTCGTACAATAATTTTCTTTTCAAGAGTTTTGAGATTGATTTTTTTCATATAAATCCTTTTTTAATAACACAAGTTAATAAGAGTATACTTTAATAATAAAGTATATGATAAAAATCAATCACTCTAATAATATAATTCTAAATTGAATCAACTTTAAGGAATTACCACCAGATACAAACCCCAGGTAACACTTCCCCATGCAGTTACAGACTGAATAACTGACCCGTTTAACACAGCATCAACAACGTTAAATGCTAATCCACCGTGCCATGTGTTGTTAATATTTTCATTTATCATTTCAATCCAGGATTGGCTGTTATCATCCCAGTAGTAAACAATCATATTTTCGTTGATCGTTGTATTCTCGTCGACTTCTATATAATCATCTCCGTTACTAACAAAGTGACTACCTTTGGGATTTAAGTTTAAGGTTCCTGCTCTAACAATTCTTGACTGACCATTGTTATCATCGGCATTATAAGATAATGTTCCGGTTCCAAAAGTTATATTACCGTATATATCAATTGTTACATCGACTTGTGCAGTTTCGTTAAACGCAGGGAACTGATTTGTAAAATCCAGCTTCAAAAAACCACTATGTGCATTAGTAAAAACCTTCGGAGGTTCTGTTGGAGTTTGATCATCACTTGAACATGATGAAATAAATAAAGCAAATACAAATAGTGGGATTTTTATAGTCATCTTAAAGCTCATTTTTGCCTCTGTTTATTTTTTAATTAATTCTACTCTTCTGTTTTTTGCTTTGCCTTCTGAAGTTGAGTTATCAGCAATTGGTTTTTCTTCACCGAAACCTGCTGAGCTTAATCGTGCAGCATCGATACCTGCTTTAACTATAGCTTCTACAACTGCTTTTGCGCGGGCTTCGGAAAGCTTTAAATTGGATTCGTTGGTTCCATCAGAATCTGTATGTCCTTCAACACTAAGCTTGATATCTTTTGCCTGCTTCATCATCTCGATTATCTGCTCAACAATAGGCATAGACTCCTGCTTAATTGTAGCCTTGCCTGAATCGAAGTTGATATAAAGAATTGCTTTCCCTGTTTCGTTAAGTTCTTTAAGAATTGAATTTGCAGTTATCACCTGCTCGACTTCACCTTTTTCGATTATAGTAAGAATATAGACTTCCGGTGAAGCCCAAACATTAACCCAGGTTTCTTTGCTCCCTTTTATGATGCTGATATAAACTGAGTTATCGGAATACTCATAAGATTTACCGCCAATGTTTTTAGCCGCATTTGAATAGTTGCGGATTATTTTAAGTGGAGCTTCCTCACAGTCACATTCATAACGAATGTAGGTTTTCTTTCCTTCAACTCTAATATCATTACCATTTTCATCTACAAATTCCTCAGTAGCAAAATCTTCTTCTACATATTCTGTAATGTAAAATCCAGAGATGCGGTTGAACATCGGGTGATCTTTGCTACCTGCAATGTCCTGTGCCGGACAGTAAGAGGTAAATAATAAAAATAAAATTAGTGCGATTGTATAGACTACTGTTTTCATGTTTTCTTCCTTTTAATTATTTACAATAATGCCATTTTCTCGGACTCAATAAAATGATTGGAATTATTTGTTAGAATAAACTTTAACAGATCATTACTTTGAAATAAATAATTATTTATCAGGCATCATACCCGGCACATCCATTAACTGATAATCAGCTGGAATTTCAAACATTGATGGATCCGGTTTCCAAGACCTAACATCTTGCATTTCCATCTTCGAATCCTCTGAACCATCAATATGATTTATCATTTTCATAGGAAACTTATAGTCCTCAGAATACCACATTGTAAACATTTTCTGAGATGGGTTTTCTTTATTATAAAGGGTAGATTTTTTACATAGTATTCCATTTATTAATTCTTCACCAGCTTCTTCAAAGTTTCCACTATCTTTATAATACTCAAACGATTGTAATGGATCATTAGCCATAGACATGGGATTATTTGATGGAGTTTTCATTGCCATCTTTTGTTCAGGCATGAGTATTAATACTTCCTGTGCACCACTCTTAACAATTACTATTCCTTTCTGCCCATCCTCATTAAATTCATAGCGATATCCAAGATCACAGTAGTAGACATCATATGAATGTTCTTCATTCATCGAATCAAATACCATCTTACCTTTAAACTGTCCAAATGCAGATGCTGATAAGAGAAATAAAATCAGAACTGAAATGAGTTTGATTGTTTTTTTCACATTTTTCATTTTTTACTCCTTTAATAATAGTTTATAATTAAATTTTAAGACTTAGTCGACTTAACAGAAATTTCTTTTTAGTTAATTTTTATCAGTTCCACTCTCCGGTTTTGTGCTCTCCCTTCTTCAGTATCATTGGATGTAATTGGTCTTGATTCACCAAATCCCTTCGTAACTAATCTCTTTTTATCAATTCCGAATAACTGCAGGTAGCTGGAAACTGTTTCGGCTCTGTTTTTTGACAGATTCATATTATAGTCATCCTTGCCCTGATCATCCGTATGCCCCCGTATCTCTAATTTAAGTTCAGGATGTCTTATCATTAATGTAACCATAGGATTTAACTGCTTTTCTGATTCCTGCTTTAATGTCGCTCTGTCCAGATCAAACAAAATTCCGTGCAATATTACTTTTCCGTCTGCATCAAGAGCTTTTTTTAATTCATCAGCACCAAATGTTAAAGATTGCTTAAATCCCTCCTCATCAATTATGTTTAAATATATCTGTCCAAGTCCGGCATTTGTATTTACCTTACACCAGGTTTTCCCGCCATCGTTTTTCGGTATTCGAACGTATAAATTTCCCCTGTCCTCAAATAATATCTCACCACCTTTTTCAAAAGCTGCATTTTTATAGTTCTCAAAAAACTCGACCGTAGAAATATCTTTTACACGATCTCCACCTGGTGTGCGTACTTCATATAAAAGTTTCCAGTACTGACCTTTGACTTTAACTTTTTCTTTTTTCTTAGTCTTTTTATCTAATACAACAAATTCAAATTCATCAAACTTATTATACTTAGACATACTCTCGGCAAGTACAGATTTGGGGAATGGTTTAATAATAGGATGCTCAGGAATTTCCTGTGTAAAGTGGTCTGTTGTGCAAAGGATAAATGTAATGAGTATTATTATTGAATATATGTTAGCTCTATAAAACATAGCTTTTCCTTTCAAATATTTGAGATATAACATTTTCCGTGTTTCTAAAAACTTTCCTGCTTGCAATTGACAGAAAATTCTTTCGCTATTTATAACAGGTTACTTTTCAGTAAAATCAGGCGGTGTAATAGTAAAACCGAAATATTTTTTAATAGATATACTAATTGCTTCATTTTATAATCCTCCTATTTTATCAATAACATTTTTTTTGTTTCAATGAATGAGCCAGCTTTCAATTGATAGAAATAAACTCCGCTTGTTAAGACAGGAAAGGATTCCTGTCCTATGTTGAATTCTACTTCATAAGCACCTGCGGGTTTGTATTCATCTACTAAAGTTGCAATTTCATTTCCCAAAACATCATAAACTTTTAATGTTTGCCAACTGCCTACTGGAGACTGCCAACTGATGCTGGTGCTTGGGTTAAATGGGTTTGGGTAGTTATCAAATAAAACAAAATCATCCGGCTCAGTAAAAGATTCCGTCACATTAGTTACTGCAGAAGGATTATAATCTGTATCAATCATTGAAAGAAGACTGTGATAGTTTGGATGAACGGCCACTCCCGAACCGTCGAGGTTAGCATATTTCACATAATAACTGGAATAATCTACCCAATATATCTTTTGATTATATGCATCAATTGCCAGCCCGTCAATTTTTGCTCCTTCTACAATAACAGTCTTATTAGTTCCATCCAGATTAGCTTTATTTAAACCATTATTATCTCCCCAGTATATTTTACCATCATAGTATTCTATATCGTGAGGATTGCTTACCGGGTTCATAATTATGGTAAGTGCGCTGCCGGATGTACTCATCCTTTTAATAAAACTTGAATAACTGGTACCTCCTCTTTGTGTAAACCAAATTGTCTGATTTAGAACATCCAGTGCAAAACCCCAGAGTTCTTTTCCGGGTAAAGTATCTGAAAAAATAACCTGGATTGAAGAATTTAAACTATCCATATTAGCTTTAAATATTTTATCATCGTCATATGTGTTTTGCGCCCAGTATATCTTTCTTGCCATAAGATCAAGTTCAATATCATTTACTTTGCTAATCTCTGTTATAACATCTTCCTGTTCAGAACCATCTATGTTACATCTTATTATTTTACTAGCCCCAGACGGTGGAACAAGACCGATATATAATTTTTGCGGACTGCTTAACCAATCAACTGCAATAGACTTTGGCCTTATGGGCATATCTAAAGCAATTTCATTTGAACCATCAAGATCAGCCTGATATACTTTATTCTGGTATTCATGATACTGTGTATAATAAATTTTTGAAGCTTCCTGAGCACTTAATAATCCACTGATTATTATTATTAGAAATAACAGATACAAAAGATGTTTTCGCATTACAGTCTCCATTAAAGATTAAGGGTTAATAAGAACTAAAGTAGTAATTACGGAAGTAATATTATTTTCTTCGTTTGAATATATGAGTCTGCTTTAAGTTGATAGAAGTGGATGCCAAATACCGGATTGAATTCAACTTCATAACTTCCAGCAGGTTTGTATTCATCAACAAATATTAAAAGATACCTGCCGGTATTTATTTACAAGAGACTAAACAGGTTTTGCGACCGGTGGTTTTACTAAAAAATAACCAAAGCCGATTGTGAAAAACAAATATGTAAATACAATCAGCCATCCTAATGGATTGAGCACTCCTGCAATAACTGTGATAGTTGTCATAACAAATGCAATAAGATCATAAACAAATAACGCAAGAATTATTGCTCTTCTTGCATCAGATTCTTCTGAGTTCCTGGCAAACCAGCTGAGGAAAAGATTCCCGAATAAAGAAGAACCGTACTCTCTCGCCGTAAATATTCCTCCGGCACCCAGTGTTGCGCCAAAGATTGAAAGCAGTGTTTCAGGTATTGCAAGCAAAAGAATTCCAAAAAACAGACAAACGACTGCTTTAACAATCATTAGATTCTTGAAGCTCATTTCTTTTTCCTTTCTGATAATTAATTTTTTTATTCAATTAATATTAATCCTCCAATTTTTTTAATGAATAAGAATCATTTTCTTCGTATTCACATATTCTCCAGCACGAAGCTGATAGAAATAAACTCCAGAAGATGGTTGATGTTTGATGTTCGATGTACTGAACTCAACCTCATATCTTCCTGCGGATTTGTATTCATCTACAAGTGTTGCTACTTCCCTTCCAAGTACATCAAAGACTTTTAGGACTTGATGACCGCCTACTGGAGACTGCCAACTGATTTTAGAGCTTGGGTTGAATGGGTTTGGATAATTCTGATACAGTTCAAATGTTTCCGGCAAAGAGATTTCTTCATTAATATTAACAATATTCAGCATATATCGGACAATATTAATAAGCAGCATTTTTATTTCGGGTGACCATATATTATCACCATCATAATGCCCGGCCATATTCCAGTGAATTATTTCTCCGCTTCCATATTTACCCAAAACCACGGCATCTCCACTCTCAGAACCTTTAAAAATTGTTAATGCCTGTTTAGATTGAGTGGTATCTCTGAGCGTAAAGCTGTAAGACCAGTCAACCGTAACAACAAATGAATCGGGTAATGAAAGACTTATGGGATGATTTAATTGTTTGTAATAGGTTTCTTCGTTGTAATCCCAATCGCCATTGTAAACAACAGGAAGTATTTCATAGATAAGCGGATAATAATCATACTCGCCGTAAGAAATCCATTCAGTAGTGAGCAGTTTGCCGCCATTAAAAACATAATTGTGAATTATTTGCTGAACCGATGTGTCCATCGTTTCTCCATAATCGACACCGCATAGGAAAATGACTAATCCGTATTGATTAATTCCCGCACCTGTGTACTCCCAGTAGTTTCCTCCAAGGGTAGTATTAATTCCACCAGATGTTAAAACAGCATATACACTATCTTCAGTCCCATCATCTTCAAGTATCAACACTAATTGAGCAAAAGCAGGGAAAGATAGCATAAGAAAAAAGATGAAGTAAATTTTAAAGAGCTGCATTTTATCCTCTCCGTTTTGGAAGGTTATAATAATTTTATTTAATAGGAACTACTTTAGTAAAATCATTTTTTTGGTTTGAATAAAATCTCCAGCCATTAGCCGATAGAAATATATTCCGGATGCCAGATCCCGGATGCCGGATGAATTAAACTCAACTTCATACCTTCCCGCTGGTTTGTATTCATCAACAAGTGTTGCAATTTCATTTCCCAAAACGTCAAATACTTTTATTATTTGATGACTGCCGACTGGCGACTGCCAACTGATTACTGTGCTTGGGTTGAATGGGTTTGGATAATTCTGCTCAAGAGAAAACATAGTTGGAATAGTTCTATCTTCCTCAACTGAAGTAACAGTCGAGGTAGTTGTTTTAAACATTGAATAACCATTTGTACCGGCGTAAAGATAATCCTCAGAATCAACAGCAACTGAACGGATATCCATTATCGGTAATTCAGTATTTATTTGTGTCCATGTATCGCCATAATCGGTTGAACGCCATACGCCACTGCCATAATTAAACGTTCCGCAAAAAAGATGACCAATTGAATTTTCAGCAAAAGAGGAAGTAAACCAGTCAAGGTTCATCTGAGTCCAGTTATCACCATTATCGGTTGAACGCATATGTGCAGAATACAAATAATCATTGTTTCCGCACATAAGACTGTATACACCACTCGTTAGTAACTGATTCCAAGTTGTATCTCCATGAGTTAGCCTCCAAATTCCACTTGATGCACTTGCCATAAACAAGTCACCATTTGAATTAAATGCCAATCCACTTGGTTTAAAGTCATAGCCCGGTGGACCGATAAGATTCCAGATGCTACCGTTATTTGTAGATTTATAAACGCCATAATAATTCCCCGCATAAACATTTCCTTCTGCATCAACAGTCATGGCATCAACTGTTTGATTTTGTATTCCGGTATCAGCACGCACCCAGTTGTCGCCATTATCAAGTGAACGGAAGACAGTGCCATAATCGTTATTAACAAAACTGCAAAAAATCGTAGTATCATCTTTTACGATAATTGATTTTGTATCATAACTTATAAGTCCTTTATTAATGGGTTGCCAGGTTAATCCTCCATCGGTTGAACGGGACATGCCATTAACTGCGGCAAATAAATTTTCATTCGCAGGATTAATAACAATCTTTTTAACTCCTGCTACTGTTATTCCCACTTGTGACCAGCTTTCACAATTATCTGGCGATCTGTAAATTCCTCCACCATTTAAACCTGCATAAACATTTCCATCGTTAGATATGTGCATTGATTTTATATAGAAATGTCCTAATCCTGAATTTTTCTGATTCCAAGTATTGCCGTTATCAGTAGATTTCCATATTCCCCAACCCCACGTTCCGACAATTATATCTCCATTATCATTTACTACAATATTATGCGAGGCATAAACTCTAAATCCCTCTTTTACAGCAGCCCAGCTATCACCATTATCGGTTGATTTGTAAACACCAGAGTTGTAAGCATCTCCTCTTGAACATCCGGCATAAACATCTCCATTCGGTGCAAAGGCGAATGAGTTTATTCCATCAGGAAGTGAAAGGTTGGTCCAGCTTACACCATTATCAGTTGAACGATAACCGGTATAATTTCCTCCAATGAAAATATGCCCGCTATCATTTATCTCAATACAGTTTATAAACGGACTTGGATGAGAATGATACGTCCACGTATATCCAGCATCTTTTGAAATGCTATACTGTCCGTAGCCAGTGTTTCCGACGTAGATATGTCCACTATCATTTTGTGCAACAGAAGTTCCTCCAAGAATAGATGTCTGTGTCCAGCTTTCGCCGTTATCTTTGGATTTGTAAACCCCATTACCTATATGGCTGCCCGTACCTGCAATAACATAGCCGCTGTCATCAATTGTAATCCAGTTGATTGCTCTGTCGGCCAGTGCAATGCTGTTGCTCTTGGGCAACCAGGTAAGCCCAAAATCTGTTGACTTAAAAACCCCTCTCTGGTTTTGATCAGCACCGGCGAAAAGATCTCCGTTACTGTTTGATGCAAATGAAAGAGCAGTTCCTCCAAAAGGTCCATTAAGCTGCTGCCATTGAATCGCTTGAGGATAAATGAATGAAGTAAAGAGCAAAATGCTAATGACAGAAAGAACGAAGGTTTTCATAACTCACTCCAGCCTTTAATGATAAAGAATAAATTTATTGATCATATTTTTTAACGCAAGAGAACCATCTTTTTTGTCTGAACATAATCACCTGCTCTTAATTGATAGAAATACACACCGCTTGATAGCGTGCTTACATTTAGTTTAACTTCATAGGTACCCGTTGACTGCTCTTCATTGAGCAATGTTATTACTTCCCTGCCCAATATATCATAGACTTTTATTGTAACTCTTCCAGGTTCAGGTATGCTGTATCTTATAGTTGTAGATGGATTGAATGGGTTAGGATAGTTTTGTTCTAATTTATATTTATCAACAATGCCGGATTCAATTAACTCGACTGGAAGAACCTGATTGTTAAATCCAAACATTACTGCTAATGGCGAGGCGAATATAGGACCTCCGGCACCATTGTTCCGATACGACACCCCTTTGTCTCCCAAGATATTTTCTATACCAATCAACGCATCATTTGCAATTGAGGCTGGAACAGGTTCAACAGATAACTGATTGTTGTATTGATACTTAATATTTCCATTAGGATAAAGTATAACCTGAAAAGTAATATAATCGGTTGATGAGTTGTTTACATAAGCATAAAGATATGTTACCACAAATTCATTACTATTCCCTCCGTAATAAACTTTGGCATTCGGGTGTTGCGAATTATCAAGGTTTAAATCCATCGCACAGGCTGCAATAATATTATTTGGTGATTCAACCGAAGGTATAATTGCATCGTCTGCCGTTAAAGTTAAACCATTTTCAAAGGTTAAATACCCATTGCTTCCTATAAATACCTGGTTATAAAACTCATTAAAGAATTTAAATTCAAAACCAATATCAACTGGTCCAAAATAGCCATCGTTACCGTCGCCCTCTGTCCAGCTATTAATTTCTGTATGTCCTGAGCTATCGGGATAAATCCACTCGTATGTTGGCTGGCTTGGTGAAGAACTTCCGCCCGATGTTGAGTTAGCGTAAAAGTATCCGCCGCTGCCGGGATCGCCACCGCCATAGTGCACAATGTATGCTGCGGTTGTTCCGTATCTTATATCTCTCTCTGCTGCAAATGTAAAATGAAGTTCGTTATTTGAATCAGTGGTAATATCAAAGCTTCTGTTCCATGGTTCATATGGTAAAACCCAAACAAATATTGAGTCGAAAGAGGGACCGGACTTAGTAGCGATTTTTAGCTCATTTGAATAAGGATCTATAAACATTATGGAAGGCACACCATTGTTATCCACAGCAATACAGTTAAACCCGCCCGAAAACTCTCCTAAAGCAACAAGCTCGTTTTGCCAAACACTGCCAACCTTTTTTGCATACTTATAATTTTCTTTAATATCATTATGGTTGCCTACGTAGCTAACGTGGGGTGTGTTTGTATTGTCAACTTCAATATCAATTGAAAGCGATTCAAGCTGTCCGCCACCCCAGTTTGTTTCAATAGGTTGTAGTGATTGCCAGGTACCCGCCGGAGAATTAGTAATGTACGCCGGTCCGTTTAAATCAATACTATAAGTAACAATATGAACAAAACCGTTAGAGTCAATATCCATACTCATTGAGTTATAGGCCGATGATATATTTGATGATATCCACGATCCGGTTTTATTATTTACATATATAACAGAACTGCCTGACCAATAGCCTGTCAAATATGCCAGATGAATAAAATCAGAATTGTCAATTCTTATTTTGGGCATAAGACAAGCACCGGCACTTCCAACTGCTATTTGCGGATTGCTCCAGGTTCCGCCGGTATTATTTATATATACCAGTTTATTATCACTAAACCCGTCACCTTTCCCATAACATATATGAATATTATTATTTTGGTCTAAAGCCATATCATGATTAAAGTAAGCAATTGAATCATCTTCAAGCTGCAGGGTTTCCCACAATCCGTTTTTATTTGTTGCATAATAAAGTGCTCCGCTTCCCGAGTAAAGAATATGTGCTTTTCCTGAATCATCAACTTTAATTACCGGAGTTCCACCCTCACTAAGTAAAAAATTAGTAATTGTTCTTACTTTTCTTATCCTGAGGCTATTATTATTTGTGTTGTTCGAAAGAACATAATCAACCTCATCACCTGTAACCTTTGCCTTATTTACAGCCCATCCTTCGGTTAGCGCAATGGCTGCGATATCTATCTTAACTGTGCTATCAGGCGGAAGATCACCAATGTTACATGTAATTATTCTTCCGCTTATGTTTATTGTGCCTGCGGTTGATGATACAGATTGAAGATTAAGTTTTGTTGATAATGTATCTACAGCAATTGTATTTGTTGATAATGATGGGCCTAAATTGCTGACGAGGATAGTATAATAAACAGATTGTCCAACCTGAATTTCCTCCGGCTCATAGAAAATATCAATTGCAAGATCAGCTCCCGGCGGCTTTTGCCACAGATAAACATCTGCTTCTGAAACCATTGGGACAATTGTTTTATCATCCCACCAAACAATATTATCACCCTTAACTACTGCTCCCTTATTATCAAAATCAGAAGAGTAAATTTTTGTACGGACTCCAGATAATGCTCCATAAAATGTAAACAGGTAAATATCATACCTGCCGCTTTGGCTGTTATTATCTGAAAATACGAGTTGGTTTCCTGACAAATTTGGAAAATTTTGATCGGGTTTTTCAGGACGATAACGCGCCCAGTCCCACCTGCCTGAGAAATTAAAATCATACAGATGATTCCAATTATAATGGTTGTAATAGAAAAGGTAGATATCCCAATTTCCATTTCTATCATCTTCCCACACAATTCTTCTTCCTGAAATGTTAACATTTAATTTCATTGAAAGGTAATCTGAAACCAGAATTGTTTCCTGAGTATCAATTCTGTATCTGTATATAAATCTGCCGTTTGTGTATGCAATCAAGTTTCCATCTATCGAGGCAGAAAAAACTCCTTGTTCGGGCGGGCGGAGTTCTCTGATAAAGACAGGATTCCAGCTGTATAGTTGAACAGAACGTGAATATAGAGTCTGTTCATCAAAGTAAACAAGTTTTTCACCATCTAATGCTCCTACATATTGATTCCCTGCAAAGTCTATCATAACATAGTCACCTAATTGCGGCATATTAATACGATATGTATAAATATTATAATTCAAATTCCCATCGCGGTCATCAGTCCATACAATTGTATTTCCGGATATTTTCGGGTTACCCTTATACGAGACCGCGGTTGTTATTTGAGTTGTAGTGCTGTCTGAGATTTTATAAAGATATATTTGAGGAACACCGGTTTGTTCGCCGACATAAACTATATAGTCGCCGTCAGTATCACTTTGATATTGGTTTCCGGGAGCATTTGCAACAACACGAATGTTGTTTTGTGCGATTATGTAAAAAGAAAGAAATATTGCAATACTGAAAAAAAATATTATTGTTTTCATTTCATCCTCCTTGGAAGATTTATTCAATGTGATTGTAGGGTGTTATTTTTCGCCACTTATACTAATTTGCTGTTTATTGATTGTGAGTTAAATTCCGTTATATGGGGTTCTTAAAATATTAATCCTAATAGGTGCTGTGACCTAAAGCATGTAAATGCATTCAAAGAAATGTTTTTAAGATGGCTGAATGAG
Source organism: Ignavibacteriaceae bacterium (assembly GCA_035463895.1). Taxonomy (GTDB): domain Bacteria; phylum Bacteroidota; class Ignavibacteria; order Ignavibacteriales; family Ignavibacteriaceae; genus JAGXRK01. Next base: position 15,709 of record DATHSU010000252.1, read on the forward strand.
TTAGGTTTTAATCTCTGTTTTTTTCCTTAAACCGGTTTATAAGGTCATAATCAATACCCATCTCTTCGGGCATATTGTATGCATCCGGATATAGATATTTGCCTGCTTCATCTCCCTGTTTTAATTCTTCTACGGGTATTCTGTATTTTTCTGCAAATGCATCTTTACGAACACCTGTTATAAGCCAGCATACTTCAACATTTGGTTTATCAGTTCTTATGGTAAACTGATTGTTACTAATTTTCTTTGATATAATTGCCTGAGCAAAATCACCAATAACTGTTAACTGATACCTGAAATCTTTATTCAGTGCTTCAAACCAGTCTGGTAAAGTAACTGTTGCAAATCCGGAAGCATCTGTTATTACAGTTCCGTCATATATGTTTTTCATATCAGGTGATTCAATAAAGGAGTGATATAGGTATTTATTAGCAGGATCTAAAGGATGATCAATCTTAAATGATCCACCACCCTTGCTAATGGTTCCTGTAACATTAACATTACCGGAAAAATAACCTCCCCAATTTGTTGTTCCGCCTGCTGCACTGCCCACAACACCAACTCTTGTTCCTGTACCGATTCCATCCGCAGTGCCCCAAATACCATATCTGCTGCCGGCCGGATTTGAACCGCCGGATACTGCACCAACCACTCCATAATACAATCCTGTTCCTGAAGGATTTATTACAGTTCCCGATACACCCATATAACCACCGATAAATGATCCTCCAAAACCCCATCCATCCGCAGGAGCGGATTTACCATAAACACCTATAGCGCTACCGTTGCCTGAACCGGTAATCTCACCGTGAACAGCGTGAGTGGATGAAGAAACTGAGTCTGTTACAAAATATCCTGAATATCTTCTGTTTGAGATAACTTGAAGCGGGTAATCAGGATTTGTTGTGCCAATACCTATGTTTCCATCTCTGTCAAAAGTTATCAAACTTTTAATTGTTGAAAAACCATTATCCTGTGCTGTAATAATTGAAAGTTTTTGCTGGTAAAGATTAAAAGACCAGCCACGTAAACCAGATGGTTGTGAGTCTTCAAGTAATGCTATACCTAAACCTCCATTGTCTCTTGAAATTTTCAATCCTAATCCCGCTGTTGGTGTTGAATTGATTGTCAAACTGTGGTCGGGTGATGTGGTTCCTAATCCTACTTTACCCTCAGTCTCATAGAATACTGAATTGCTTATTGATGTAGTCCCTGTAAATTTTGATAAATAATTTGTCGTTCCGTTACCCCCAATGCCGCTGGCGCCTCCAGTAGAAGAAATTGTAATATTATTAGCGCCTGGTGTGATTGTTATGTTTGAGCCGGCAACAAGTGATACATCATCCCTAATTCCATTCAAACTTTTTACGACCTGAGCATTTGCAATCTG